>LJCR01000702.1 GCA_001399705.1 Kouleothrix aurantiaca | reverse complement strand
GCTTGAATGAGCTCAGGCACCTTGGCCGGGTCGGGCCGGGCGGTACGAGCAAGTTCGCGCAGCAACGGGTTGTCGCTCTGCGCAACGGCATAGATCAGCGGCAGGGTCAGCGTGCCTTCCCGCAAATCGTTGCCAGCGGGCTTGCCCAGGGTTGCCTCGTCGCCAACGAAATCGAGCACGTCGTCAATGATCTGGAAAGCCACACCCAGGTCGGCACCAAAGCGGCCCATTGCGGCAACTTGCTCGGTGGTGCCCCCACCCACAGCCATGCCCGCTTTACAGGCTGCTTCAAACAGGGCCGCAGTTTTCGCGCCAGTTTTATAAAAATACTGCTGCAGCGCAATATCCATTGGCTCAAGCTGAGTAACCGGGCGCAACTCGCCTTCAACCACGGTCTGCGCGGCATCGGCGTAGAAGCGAATGATGCGCGGGTCGGTTTCGGCGGCGAGTTCGCCAGCCGCCAGCGCAAAGAAATAATCGCCCAGCATCAGCGCAACGTGCCGATCCCAGCGGGCGTGCACCGTCACACGGCCACGGCGGCGCAATGTATGGTCAACCAGGTCGTCGTGCACGAGCGAGGCGGCGTGCAGAAGCTCGATTGCCACAGCCGGCCGGGCGGCGCGTTCGAGCTCGTAGGAACCAAGACGCGCAGCCAGCAGCACCAGCATGGCGCGCAGGCGCTTTCCGCCAGCAGCGACGGTATACGCGCCAGCGGCGGCCAGCGGCCGCGATTGCGAAGCGGTGCGCTCAAGCATGACGCGCTCGACATAGGCCATGTCGTCGCCAAGAGCCGCCCGGTGAATCACGTCTCCTAAACTGGCAGGAGCCACGCGCACAGAACGCTGCGCGACACTCACGGTCGGTAACGCACGCTGAAGCGTCGGGGTGGCCATAGACTAGTGCCTTTCTCGAAACGGAGTGCGCGCCGTATTGTGACAGATAACACTGTTAAATATATCACAATTTCAGCGCCAGTCAAGCGATGGTATCCAATTATACAGGCTTTGAACATATTTTGCACACCCGCGCAACGGGTCCAAATTTCAAGCAGCTACCACCCCGGCATGGCAAAGCAGCCTGCGTACCACGGGATGTTTTTGGCATCAGTACGAGCAATTTTCCATGGCATATTTTTTGCTTTGGGTCTTAAAGCAATCTGCCTATGCACAAGATCAGAGCCCATCTGATCCTGGTCTTCAGCCGATAGCACTTCCATTATCTAAATCTGAAACAAAAGAACATTGTAGGGCTACTATGAGCGACACGACCTCACTGAATGGGGCGTCCGGAAACGGTTCCGGCGCTGTTCAGGCCGATTTTTGGCAGCGGATTACACTACGGCAGGTTGCAATTGGCACGGCAGTGGTTGCACTGGTGATCGCTGCGCTGGCCCTGATTGCAACGCTGCGGTATGTCTTTCTTATGCTGTTTCTGGGTATTGTGGTTGCAACCGCGCTGGCCCCGCTGGTCGAACGGCTGCGCAAATGGGGTCTTTCGCAAAGCCTGGCAAGCCTTGTGGTTTTTAGCCTGCTGGTCGCAATCGTGATCGGCATTCTATCAGCACTCGTACCGTTTTTTATCGGCCAAACTGTACAAGCAATCACCGACCTGCCGCGCTCGTATGAAGGATTTCGGGCAACGGTTGTGCAATCGAACTCGCGCTTTTTACGCGGGCTGGGCGCACAACTGCCGGCGAATGCCTTTTCTTCGCTGTCAAACGACAGCGGCAGCATGATCAGCACACAGATCACTGCGCTGATGCCGACATTCGGCTGGGGCATGCTTTTCTCGGTGCTGGTTCTGCTGCTGAGCTATTACTGGCTTTACTACCGAGCGCTTGCGGTGCAGTCAGTTGCACTGCTGCTTCCGCTCAACAGCCGCGCTGGCGCAGTTGAAATCTGGACCGAGAGCGAGTTGAAAATCGGCGCGTTTGTGCGCGGCCTCGCCATCCTGAGCTTCGTGATCGGTGCTTGCTCGGCGGTTGGCTATGTGGCAATTGGTTTGCCTTATGGTCTGACGATTGCGGTGATTGCGGGCATTCTGGAAGCGGTACCCTATGTTGGCCCGATTATTACGCTGGTGCTTGCTGGCATCGTGGGCCTGACGGTCTCGCAGGAAATGGCACTGTACGCGGTCGGCATTGCGATGATCATTCAGTTTCTCGAAAACACTGTGATTGTTCCACGCGTGATGGATCAGGCAGTGGGCGTAAGCCCGGTGGTAACCCTGCTTGCCCTGGCGGTGTTCAGCAACCTGTTTGGCCTGCTGGGCGCGCTGCTGGCGGTGCCACTGGCTGCCGTTATTCAGGTTTTTATTGATCATGCAATGAAGCGCCTGAATACGCCAAATGAGCAGAACATGGGCGGGCGCGACCGGCTGGCATTCCTGCGCTACCAGACCCAGGACCTCGCCGGCGATTTACGGGCGCGTTTCCGCAACAAAACCGATGTTGACCCCGAAGAAGACGTGGTGGAAGAAGAATTGGAAGCTCTGCTCGTGGATCTCGACAACTTGCTTGCATCGGCACAGGAGCAACGCGCATGAAACGCCTCGCGCAAATTACATTGACAATTGGGGCCACGCTGCTGGCAATTGGCCTGATGTGGGTATTTCAGCCAACGCTGGTGCTTTTTGGTGGTTCGCTGGCAATTTCAGCGGCGCTCCGCCCATTGGTGCAGCAGCTCGAAAAGCGCGGTATCAAGCGCGGCTACGCGATCTTGATCTGGTATCTGCTTATTCTGGGCGGCCTGACCGTAGGCGTGATGCTGTATGCCGTCGGCGTGAGCGACGAGTTCTCGCGTGGCGCAGAAGATTTGCCGCGCAACTATGCAGCGCTGATTGCGATGCTCAAAAACGGCACACCCATTCAGCAGACCGTTGCCTCAAACCTGCCTTCATTCGATGAGCTGCTGGCCGGGCTGGTTCACAGCAATGGCGGTGTCACAGGGGTTGGT
>LJCR01000701.1 GCA_001399705.1 Kouleothrix aurantiaca | reverse complement strand
GCACCCGGATGTGCTGTATGGCCCGTTTATCAACGAGCGCTTCTTCAACTCGTGGCAGCAGCACTACGACTGGGGCAAGGCAGACGGCGCGACGCTGCTGTACGGCCAGGGGCGCGTCACCGCCGAGCGCAAGCCCAGTGGCTTTGTGGGCGACCCGAGCGCGGCGTTCTATGGCTGGCCGACGATCTGGGCCGATGTGCGGCCGGGCATGCAGCTCTTCCAGAAGGAAGTGTTTGGCCCAACCATCAATCTGGTGCGCGTAAACGGCATCGACGAGGCGATCGAAACGGCCAACAGCGTCGATTATGGCCTCAGCTCGGCCTGCTACACGAACAATCGCGAGTGGGCCTACCAGTTCAAGGAGCGCATTCAGGCGGGCATGACCAGCATCAACAACTCGACCACCGGCGCCGAGGCGCACATGCCGTTTGGCGGCGTGAAGGGCTCGGGCAACGGCACCCGCGAGAGCGGCATCTGGGTGATTGAGAGCTATACCTACTGGCACGCGGTGAACGACGATATCAGCGGCAAGCTGCAGCTGGCGCAGATGGATACCGACTATATTGCGCCGAAGTCGCCGTTCAATGTTGCTGAGATCGACGGGGTGTAGGTTCGAATCAGTTCGGGCGGCGTGATGCCTGCGCCGCCCGAAGAGTTCCGCTGTCTGCGCGTACAGCAAACACTGTTGGCACAAACAGGCCGTGAGCTTCTCGCCGCCTTATGCAGCCTTTCAGAACAAGCATCGCGATACGTCTAGCCCGCCTCGGCTGGAGCGCAATGCACGCGCACACAATCGATGCAGTCGTCCATATTTGCGCACGGGCAGCGCAGCCCGCGCATCAGCAGGCGCTGCACCTCGCGCGCGTGCGCGATAATGCGCCCAACGTCGGCCAGCTTCTGCTGCGCCAGCGACTGCCACAGCTCGGGCAGCGGCGCGCTGGCCTGCCGGTGCTCGAACAACGTGTGAATTTCGCTCAGGCTAAAGCCCAGGCGCTGCGTGATCTGGATGAAGGCCAGCCGCTCCAGCACGCTGGCGTCGTAGCGGCGCTGGCCGTTTACGCGGCGCGGCGCTGGCAGCAGCTCAAGCTCCTCGTAGTAGCGAATGGTTGAGGCGCGCACGCCAGCCCGCCGGGCGACGGCGCTGATCGTCAGTTCTTCCACAAAAATTCCCCTCTTGACTTCAAGCCGGCTTGAAGTTGTATGCTCCCATCGTACTGCTTGCTGCAGCGTGCGGCAAGCGACTAAAGAGGGAATTTGTGATGGCTCACCCAATAGCTGTGACGGACGATACCTTTGCGCAGCAGGTGCTGAACGCGCCGCTGCCGGTGGTGGTTGATTTCTGGGCGCCGTGGTGCCCGCCCTGCCGCGCGATTGCGCCCATCCTGGCCGAGCTGGCCGAAGAGTTCGATGGCCGCCTGATTGTCGCGAAAATGAACGGCGACGATGAGCTGCGCACCGTAGCGGAGTATGGCGTGCACGGCCTGCCAACGCTGATCGTCTTCCAGGGCGGGCGCGAGGTCGAGCGGCTGATGGGCGCACGCAGCAAGAGCGCCTACCGCACGCGTTTCGAGGCTGTCCTGACGGCTGGGCGGGCTGTTTATGGCTAAAATACAACGGTAGCTAATTATACTACAAGCAAAATAACTATTTGTGCGTTTGCCGCGCTAAGTTGCCCTGTGCCCATGCAAACGCACAAATAGCTGTCAGGTGTGCCAGAATTTATTGAAATATTGTTTTGCTTTAGTTCATAAAACGTTTAGGCTATTTCCAGCAAATGCGCATAAAGTAAACGTTGTGCTCATATGATCACTTACACCTTCGCTTGCTGGAGAATGCCATGTTCGCGCTGCCGATCAGAAAAGCTGATCTCTTTTTTTTGCGCTTATCGATTGCCCTGCTTGTCTGTATTGCGTTATTCGGCTTTGAAAATATTGCGTATGCGGCGGCGCTGCCGAGTGTCACCCTTGCGGTGCCACCCAGCGTTCAGATTGGCGCTGATTTTACCTTCACGGCAACGTTTGACGGTACCGGTACAACAGGCTATGGGCCGTTTATTGATCTTGTCTTCCCCGGCACTGGCGCAGACGGTAACGACGGTGTGAGCTTTACGGGCGCAAGCTACCTGAACCAGCCCCTTACCACAAAGCAGTTTACCTTTCCGGCAAGCGGGTGTGTGAGCCATCCCTATGCTGAAGATACCAACCATGCCCCCTTACAGGTCTGTGGAACGCCAGGCGACAGCTTAGTCGTTCTGCAACTGCCATTTGGCTCGTTCACACCCAGCCAGCCGCCTTTGCAGGCAACCGTGCAGGCCGCGCCCAGCAATCTTGCCGATCTTGGGGCGCCGCTCACCATTCGTGCACGCGGTGGCTTTCAGTATGGCAACGATGCGCTCGACAACCCCTGCTGCGATCCATCGATTGTGAGCCCGGCCAGCACGAATAGCGCGCTGTGGCCGGGCAGCCCGCTCACGCCAAGCCTGGTTTCGCTGACGAAAACATACATTGGGCCAGAGGATGAAACCGCGAGCGGGCCGAACTACCTGCGCGAATACCGCATCGATGTGGATATCGCGCCGGGCCAGACGATCACAAACCTCGACATAACCGACCTGTTGCCGAACAACGAAGCATTCCTCAGCGTTGTCAGCAGCTCGCCGCCTGGCGCAAGCATCACTGCCTCACCGCCGGCTGGTGCGCCCGCCAACGCGCCGAACAATAAAGTGACACTGCGCTTCCCGAGTGTGACGGGCGGCACCGGCAGCGCCGACGCCTCGGTCACCTTCAGCTTCTATGTGCCGCTGAATGATGCGAATGCCGCGCCAGTGATTACTGCCAGCAGCGGCGACGATGTGCAATCGCTCAATAATGCCCGCGCCCAGGGCACCTGGGTGCCGCTCGACGCGCGCGACCCGAGCAGCCCCGGCAATGCACTTGTTGATACCATTGGCCCTGAGC
>LJCR01000699.1 GCA_001399705.1 Kouleothrix aurantiaca | reverse complement strand
CACCAAAGCGGCGGAGGTAGGGCCAGGCGTGGCGCGCGCCATTCAGCACTGGCTGCGCCATCATCATCACCGTCCACAGGTGCTGCTCAAGACTGTTCTGGCTGAGCGGCGCTGGTCCGGGCGGCATATTCAGTCCAGGCCGCTCCCACAGCGCCGCCGCATACGGATCGGCGGGGTCGGCGGGCGGCAGATCGGCGGGCATAATCGGCAGCGCGGCGGAACTGCCCCACGGCGCAGCGGTTCGCACAGCGCGCCCCAGGCGCTGCAAGGTGTTTTCGGCAGGGGTGGGCGGCAGGGCGTCATCCTGCTGAAACACGCCTACCGCCAGCCACTGCGCAATCAGCTGAAGCAGTGCGGGGTCGCCAATGCGCACACCAAAAGGCCGCAGGCCAGACCTATCCAAGTCTGGCCTGCGGCAAAGACGTGCGTGCTACGGCTGCGGAGCCGGCGCCGGCAGTGTTGGCGCAACCGGCGGCGCTGGTGGCGCTTGCGGTTCTTCGCCACGGGCGGCGGGCATGCGCGGCTGCGCGCTGGTGCACGCGCGGGTGGTGCCCTGCACCCAGCCGCTTCGCGGCGACTCACCCACGGCATTGTAGGCCGTCACCAGATAGTAGTTGAACGAGTCGCCGCACGCAAGTCCGCCCTGTGTGTAGTTTGTGCTGGCGGTCGTCGCCAGCGGGAAGAAGTCCCAGCGATTCTCAGCAAAACTCCAGCGGTAGATGCGGTAGCCACTCGCGCCCGCCACCGCCTGCCAGCCCAGTGTCAGCGCGTTTGTTCCCACGCCAACCACCGCCAGACCGTTCGGCGTTGCCGGCGGCCCGCTCACCAGGCCTGCGCCAACAATGATGCCATATGGTCCCGGCGCGGCCTGATACGCCGCCAGCCGGAAGGTCGCGTAGGACAGCGCAATCTGCCCACCGGCGATCCACGCGGCCGTGCGCGCCGGCTGGTTATCCGGGTCGTTCAGCCAGACGGTCTGCCCATCGTCGGAGAAGCCGCGCACCACCACCCAGTGGTCGCCGTAGGCGGTGCCGCGCCCAAGCGTCGCGCCGTGGAGCAGCGCAATCACCGGCTGGCCGCGCCCGAGCGCCGCCTTCATGAGCTGCATCTGCGCGTCGGGCTGCGGCGTGGCGCTATTCGGCACCTCGGCAAAGTTCAGGCCGTAGGCGGCAATCGCGCGCTCCAGCTGTGCAAAGCCGGTCGTGCCAGTGCCGCCGGTCTTGGCGCGAATATCGGCCACAAACTGCTTGTCGGTCCAGCCGGCCGGCCGCTTGCCATAGGCGTCGAGGATCATCGCCACCGCCGCCGGCCCGCAATCGACCTTTTCCGTCGTCAGGCCGGTGTACTGATTGATGTAGCGAATAGTCAGCGGACCAGCCGCCAGCGCGGGCGCGGCCACCGCCAGCGCGAGCAGGGCGGCAACGCAGACCAGCGCCGCGCGTGTGAACCAGGACGATGTTTTCATGCCACCACCTCTTTCTTGTTGCTGCAATCGAATACCCACGTGCCGAGCATAGCAGTGGCCTGCGTCACATTTGCGACGCGGGCACGGCGGCATAGATGTGTTGGGCAGGGCAGCACCGAAACAGGCAGGCGGAAGCGTGCGCGGGGCGCATTGGGCTGCACTGGGGCGTGCGGCAGTGCGGCAGAAGTGGTGTTAGCGTGCTGTAATCTGGGGCTTAGGGCGCGCGCAGACGCAGCGCCACTGGCAGCGAGGGGCCGTTCTGCTGGAAGACCATGTACTGCATCGGGCGGCGCTCGCCACAGGCCAGCACCATGCCCGCCGTCATCGGCTTGGTGCCGCCAGTGATGTCGGCGATCACGTCCTGAACGGCGAGGCCAGCCTCGGGCACCTCGGCGCTGTAGATCTGCTCGACCAGCGCAAAAGTCTCGTCGGCGTGGGTCGCATCAAGCACCTGCCAGGTCGTCGAGTTGATGCCGTACGTGCCGAAGTGCTGGGCCAGCGCCTGCGCCGTGGCGAGCGAGCCGCCCGGCCCGTTGGTGGCGATCAGCCAGCAGTGCGACAGGCGGCGCTGGTGGAAGGCGAGCGCCTGGTAGCTGGCGAGATCTTCGAGCCGCTCGGTGGCGCGCTGCGGACTGACCAGCACAATCAGGCCCGGCGCCGGGTCGGGGCGCGTCGCGCTGAGCGTGCGCGGCTCGGGGATCTGCTGGGTGCGCTCGCGGCGCAGCTGCGCGATCTCGGCGGTGATCTGGTCGATCTCGACGGTGATGTGCGCCGGGGTGTGCGCGCCAAAGGTTGCGCGCTGCTGCTCAAGCGCGGCGAGGTGGCGCTGGCGGGTGGTGAGCAGCAGCTCGGTGTGGGCGTTGATCATCGCGGTTTCCTTCGCTTGGTCGCGGGTTTCGCGGGCCGCTGTTTGGCTGCGCGTGCTGGGTATTATAGCGGGTTCGCTTGGGCTGCGTAGTCGCTAGATGCGGTCTCCATATCCTCAGCGCAATTCCACTTTAAGTGCAGTTTGCTCAGGCCACAAGGCCGCTGTTCTTGCATCCAAGCAGTGCCTGTTTGAGTGCAGTTTGCTCGGGCCGCAGGGCCGCCGGGGCTCGCGCCACCTCGGCACCCGGCGTCGGGGCTATCGCCCGGAACCCCGAATTTAATGTGGTCGGCCTGTTGTGAGGTTCGTTTTTCATGCCTCCGTTATGCCAAAAAGCTGGCATCTGAATATCAAACGCCTTTTGTATGAAGCGCAGCTTGATCAGAGCGCGTGGCCGCTGTTCTTGCATCCAAGCAGTGCCTGTTTGAGTGCAGTTTGCTCAGGCCGCAGGGCCGCTGTTCTTGCATCTAAGCAGTGCGTGTTTGAGTGCAGTTTGCTCGGGCCGCAAGGCCGCCGGGGCTCGCGCCGCCCCGGCCCCATGCGCATCAAGTAAAAAGTTAAGGAAGCTCTGTGGCATCATGGTGCTGTAAGACAACCAGAAGATACAGGAGCTTCCCATGAGTACGATACCAC
>LJCR01000070.1 GCA_001399705.1 Kouleothrix aurantiaca | reverse complement strand
CGGCGCGAGGTGCTGCGATAATTCCCAGTTGATCACGCTGGGCTGCACGCGCGCGCGGCGATTGCGCGTATCGACCTCAAGCACCTTGTCCATGCGCGTGGTGGCAATTACGATGCCGCCTTGCATCGGCGTCGCGCCGCCGGCCAGGCCGGTGCCGGCCCCGCGCGGTACAATCGGCACGCCGGCCCGCAGCGCGAGCTGCACCACCGCGGCAACCTGCTCGGTGGTATTTGGCAGCACCACCAGGTTGGGGGCATGAAGGTCCATCACACAGCCGTCGGCCTCATACGTCATCAGCGCGGCGGCATCGTCAACGACGGCACGGTCGCCGACAATTCGCCTCAGCTCGGCATTGAGTTTTGCGCTATCCATACTGGCTCCTTGCGGGTAGCGTATCGGTGCGGGGAAACGACGCGCCCATGGTAGCACGTTTTGCGGCATCTGTGATCAATGCTGAAAACAAAAGGGCGGCCAGCGCCGCCCCTGCCAAAAATTGCGATGCTGTACCGTTTATTATTGTGGAATGCGCAACACCTGGCCAACAACCAAGCTATCTGGGTTCTCAATCGTATTGCTCGCAATAATGTCGCGCACTGAAACATTATATTGCTTGGCAATCACCTGCAGCACATCGCCCTTCTTCACGGTGTACTCCACAAAAGCTGGGCCAGCAGCTGCAGGGGTAGGTGGCTCTGGTGCGGCGGTCGCCTCGGCAGGCGCGGCAGCAGTTGGTTCTGGGGCAGCAGTTGGTGCTTCTGGGGCGGCGGTTGGCTGTTCCGCCTCGGCGGCGCTGCTCGCCGTTGGTGTCGGCTCGGCGCTTGGAACGGCGCTGGGCAGATCTTCAATCACTTCGGTTGGCTCGCCCGCCACGGTTGGCACGCCGGGCAGCGCGCTAATCGTTGCGCCGCCACTAGATGACATACCAGTCACAAGATAGCCGGCGAGGGCGGCAATAATGCAGAAGACTACCGCCACGCCAATAATAGAATTTCGCTGCATACACAATCCTCCTCTAAATCAAAAATATTAAGAAGATATTTGATACGCTTTATGTAGTAAACGCCAATGGGCAGTGTGGCGCTACGCTGTTATATAACGAGTTTGTCACATCTGGCGCAGCGGAACCCATTCGTATAGTATATTCGTATCTTCTGGTATAATAACCCAGACCGCCGCCTTGGTCTAGACGACGTAGGAGAGTCGTGAGCATGGAGCAAAAACGCACAATATTAATCATGGACGACGATCTTGCCATGCAGACAGTACTTGAGATCGCGCTGCGCGAGGCGGGGTATCAAGTCATTCTGGCAAATGATGGCCAGGAGGGCATTGAGAAAATTCGTACGCTCAAGCCCAATCTGGTTGTTTCCGATATCATGATGCCCCAGATGGATGGAGTGGAGGCATTTCACCTCATTAAGGAAGAACTGCAGGATGAAGGCATTCCTGTTTTTATCATGACGGCGCTGAACCGCAAGCCCTGGTTTGCCGACATGGAAGCCGATGGCGCGGTGATCCTTCAGAAGCCTTTTGAAGTAGATCAGTTTGTGCGCCTCGTGAATGATATGCTGCTGTAGAAGTTAGCGAGCCACATAGCTGCGTTAAGTAGCTGTTGCTTTCTTCTTCACTGCGTCTCAGCATATAATCAGGCTCTTCCAGCATACAAAATACTATCGCCTTTGCCTGATTGCTCATGATTTCCGCTTGAGCGCTCGGTAACGCTTGCAGTAGAGAGAAATACGCGAGACGGATATCTTACCCTAGCGCTTCGTAAATCACATATAACCAGAGCTTATCTAAAACCAGCCGCCCTGCGGCTGGTTTTTTGGTTGGTATTTATTACAGTATGTAGAAATACATAATCGGATTACCGAAACATTACAGAAAGAGTTATTTTCAGTTTTATTTTGTAAAAATCGGTGATTATATAAATACAATCAAAGGTTACCAGAAGATTAATCCTCATTAGTTTTTGATATCGGCCGAGAGTGTCTTTTTATCTTGATTAAAAGCATTCAAATAAGAAGCTCAATAGTAAATACTGTGGAAAAGAAAGTTTTCTGCCCGTATCTTGATAAGAAATTCTGCGATTTATATGTGTAGATCGTTGTCATGATGTTGTCTTCCGCATTGTCAAACTTCTATATCAAGACCGAGTTGTCGCCTGAGGGAAGCGAGCTGCTACACAGCAAGCTGCCTCCTCAATGCTCATCAAGAAAATCAAAGTTTTAGGCATAACTAAAATCCTACTCTTTCGATTAATTGAATACGGACAAGCGACCATGTTCGCCCGCAACAGCTAGTTAGGTCAGGAGGAATTTGTGAGCCGTCGCAGAGGTTGGATGTTTTTTGCGCTGGGTATTGTTCTGGCGTTGGGCACCGGTGTGATGGTGTTTCTGTTTTTGCAAAACCAGACAGTATCAATTGAACAGCGCTCACGTGATGAAGCTTTCGCTCGGTATGCCCCGCCTCCCACAATGGCAGTCCCTGTGGCAGCCCGGCCACTCGATCCCGGCGTGACAATTAGTGCGGCCGATTACATCATGAAGGATTTTCCGCTAGATTTAGTGCCGCTCAGCGCCATTACCGACACAAAGCAGCTCGAAAATAATGTTTTGGTACGGCCAGTCGGCCAGGGCGAAACATTTCAGGCTAACCAGTTCCTGGGCAAACAAGCATTGTCAATCAGCCAGCAAATTAAAAAAGGTTCGGTGCTTTTTGCATTCCCTATTGTCGATCTGATGACCAAAAGCAATATCATCCGCGAAGGCGACCACATCGATCTCTACATCACACTTCCGCTGAAAGGGCAGACTGCTGATACATCGACCGATCAAACTGCGCAGCCGACCAGCGTGCCAGAACAGGATCTTGGCTCTGCAACAGCACTGACAATGCAGAACATCGAAGTGTTCAAGGTTCTCTACGATACCGCAGGCCAGTCGGATACTCAGCAGGCTTCGGCTTCGGCTCCTTCGGCGCTGCTGTGCATTGTGACGCCGCAGGATGCCGCTGTTCTGAAGTATGCCAAGGATTCCGGTGGCGTGATTGACTTTACGCTGCGCTCGCCTGTGGATACCGAGCCGTTTGACGTTCCCTCAATTGACAAATTCGAATTTTCGCGCCGCTTCCTGAAACAGCAACAATAATCAACAGCGTACCTGATTGATCTGGCGGGCATCAGTGAACTTTGCCCGTCAGGTCAATCCGCCGCAACGCCACAGAAAGGATGCGCAGTGACTGCTAATCAATCTATCCATATTATCGTTATCACCACTCCTGAGCGCCTTGAGCAGGAGTGGATTCAGCGTTTAGCCAGCGAGCCAACTTTTACTCGGGTCGATCGTGTGGGCGTTGTGCAGGCCGGCCTCGATCTTGTGCGGCAGTCGCAGCCCGCGCTTGTTGTTGTTGATCGCGATCTTGAGCAGACGGAAGCGTGCGTTCGCCAGATCTTTTCGACAATGCCCGATACCGTGTGTATTGCAATCACGCCAAAACATGATGTCGCATCGTTTCGGCGCCTCGTCGCAGTTGGTGTGCGCGATGTGCTGGTTCGTGGCGCGTTCCAATACTCTGAGCTGATTGAAAGCGTTCGTTCACTACTTGAGCTGGAAGCGAACCGGCGCAGCCGCACAAGCAACCGCTCACAGGGAAGCGCTGGCTCGATGGGTAAGCTTGTGGTTGTGTTCTCACCTAAAGGTGGGGTTGGCACCACCACAATCGCGACGAACGTTGCCGTCGGCCTGCGCCAAATGGGCGCCGGGCGCGTCGTGATAGCCGATAGCAGCCTGCAGTTTGGCAATGTGGGCGTGCAGCTGAACATCTGGTCCAAATACACGATCCTTGATCTGCTGCCGCGTATTGATGAAATTGATGACGCGATGCTAGCGCCGGTGCTTCAGCAGCACAGCTCGGGTTTGCAGGTGCTGCTTGCGCCAGGTACCCCTGAGGCGGCGGGTGAGATAAATACCGCCCAGCTGAATCAGGTTCTTGACCGGCTGCTCGAGCGCAATAATTTCGTTGTCGTCGATACCTGGGCCTTGCTCGATGATTTGTCGGGAGCGTTGCTGCGCCGTGCCGATGAAGTATTGATTGTCGCAACCCCGGAAGTGACTGCGCTGCGCAACGTCAAGCAGTTCCTTGAGATCGCCCGCCAGCAGGAGCTGATTGAAGGGCGTATCACCCTGGTTCTCAACCGCTTCCCGAGCGTCGACAGTATTTCGCTGGCCGATGTGCAGCAGCATCTTCGCTATACAGTCGGCGCGAATATTCCCAGCGAAGGCAAACTGCTCACCCATAGCATCAATCGCGGTGTGCCGATCATCATGTCGAACCCGCAAAGCTGGACGAGCCAGAGCCTGCTGAAACTGGCTGCGCATGTAGCTGGCGATACTATCGATCCAATCTCGCTTGGCTCTGAGACACCCGAAGAGGCTCTTTCGCGGGACAACGCCAAAGGACGCAAAGGTATTTTCCGCTTTGCTCGCCGTGGAATTTAGTGTGTGCTGAGGAGGCATTGGAATGAATCGCATCCGTTTTTCGCGGCCGAATACCCCAGCATCTGAAGATCGACCGAGTTCAGGCGCGCAGACTTCGCCAGCTCATGCTCGGGCTGCTGAGCAGCCTTTGCCAATACCGAATTTTAGCAGCATCTCGCGTGAAGACCGCGACCTGATTGAGCAGGTTCAATCACGGCTGTTGTCGGAGTCGACAGCCTTCAATGCCGGCAATGATCCAGAATATTTGAATCGGCGCATCGCAGCGCTGATGACTGAGCAGATTGAGGTCAGCGGTCGAGTGATTTCTGATCGCGAACGAACGCGGCTGACGCGCCTCGCACAGGCTGAACTCCTGGGCTTAGGCCCGCTGGAAGCCCTGCTTGCCGACGAAAGCGTCAGCGAGATTATGGTCAACGGCTCGCAGCAGATCTGGGTCGAGCGCAATGGCAAGCTGACGGAAACCAATACCCGCTTTGCTGATGACGATCATGTGCGGCGTATCATCGACCGAATTATCTCGCCGCTTGGCCGCCGCTGCGACGAAACCACACCAATGGTGGATGCGCGCCTGCCCGATGGCAGCCGTGTGAATGCGATCATTCCGCCACTGTGCCTGAATGGCCCTTCACTTACCATTCGTAAATTTTTCAAGATTCCACTCTCCAGTGCGGATCTCGTGCGCCATGGCAGCGCATCCGCCGAGGTATTCGAGTTTCTGCGAGCCTGCGTCATGGGTCGCCTGAATGTGATCGTGTCGGGCGGCACAGGCACTGGTAAAACCACGCTGCTGAACGTGCTTTCGTCGTTTATTCCCGAAGACGAGCGCATTATCACGATTGAAAACGCCGCCGAGCTTCAGCTTCAGCAGCGCCACGTCGTCACGCTTGAGTCGCGCCCGGCGAATATCGAGGGTCGCAACGAGATTAGCATTCGCGATTTGATGGTGAATGCCCTGCGTATGCGCCCTGACCGAATCGTCATCGGCGAGTGCCGTGCCGGCGAGTCGCTTGATATGTTGCAGGCGATGAATACTGGCCACGATGGTTCGATGACAACGCTCCACGCGAATAGCCCGCGCGATGCGCTGCATCGCATGGAAACCATGGTAATGATGGCCGGCATGGATCTGCCCATCCGCGCTATCCGTGAGCAGATCGCCTCAGCGATCAACGTCATTGTTCAGCTTGAGCGCATGCAGGACGGTTCGCGCCGCATTACACACGTATCCGAGCTCACTGGTTTGGGCACCGAGACGATTACGATGTCCGATCTGTTTGTGTTCCAGCGCCAGGGCGTACAAGAAGGTAAGGTCATTGGTCGTATGGTGCCTACGGGCATTCGCCCGCGCTTTATGGAACGCTTGCAGCAGCATAATATCGTGCTACCTCCGAATGTATTCGGCGGCAACCCGCTGGCACGTTAGCAGTGGCATCGAAACATTGTTTATTGGCGCTCCATAGCGCGAGTAGCAGGGCATAGCAAAATGACACTCGTCATCAATTTATTGCCGGTGATAGCGGCACTGCTTGCTAGTATCGCTGTTCTGGCCTTTGCTTTTGGCCTGCGGCGAATTCTTCGCCGCGATATCAAAATGGAATCGCGCCTGAACACCTACCTTGAGTTTGGCGAGAGGATTGATGGTGTACAGGCTGACCCTGAAGATGGATCTGCGCTGGCGGAACGTCTAAATGATGTTATCAAGCGGCAGAGCTTTGCTGATCGGATCGAGCAGGATTTAGGCCAGGCGGATCTGCCAATCACTGTTCCCGAATATGTTCTGATAAGGGTTGGTGTTCCGCTGGTGCTTGGCATTATTGCTCTGGTCATCTGGCGAACAATCTATGTCATCCCCCTGGCAATGCTGGTTGGGTACATCATCCCTATTTTATGGCTGCGCCAGCGGCGGGTTCAGCGCATGCGTGCTTTCAACGATCAGCTTGCCGAAACGCTTGCGTTGGTTTCGGCTTCTATGCGCGGCGGATTTAGCCTGCTGCAATCAGTCGGGCAGGTTGCGAAAGATGCGCCCGAACCGACCAGGCGCGAATTACTGCGAGTGGGTCAGGAAGTGCAGCTGGGCTTGAGCCTGACCCAGGCACTAGATAATCTTGTAAGCCGTATGGAAAGCGATGACCTGGACATGGCGGTAACCGCTATCAAGATTCACGCGCGTGTTGGTGGAAACCTGACCACAATTCTGGAAACAATCAGCACGACCATCCGTGAGCGCGCCCGGCTGCGGCGCGATGTGCGGGTGATCACATCGATGCAGCGAATTTCCAGCTATGTCATTGGGATGCTGCCAATTGGCTTGGCGTTGATTATTTTTGTGATCAACCCCACCTATATAAGCAAGCTCTTTTTGCCAGGATGGACGCTCTGTATACCTGTCGGCGCGGTAATTTCCTGGATTAGCGGCTTTCTTGTGATTCGCAAAGTTGTTGATATTAAAGTGTAAGAGAGGTGCCCGATGTGGATGTATCTAGCTATCAGCATCGCGGCTGCACTGAGCATTGCTTTTGTTATGCTCGGTATATTTGGCAATCAGCGCGACACCGAACTAAGCCAGCGCCTCGACGTGTATTTGTCCACTGGCGATCCAAACCAGATGGTGACACTCAAGGAGTTAGAGCTTTCGCGCCCTTTCAGCGAGCGTGTCATTATCCCAATTGCGCAAAAAGTGGCCGGGTTGTTCTTGTGGATGCTGCCGCAAAATCTTTATAGCTCACTGCGCCAGCGCCTGATATTAGCCGGTAGCCCGGGCGGTATTCAGCCAAGCGCTTTTGTTGGCATCAAAGGGTTGATGATGACAATATCGCTGGTCGTCGCGCTCGTCTTTGGCTACCTTTCTCATTACCCGGTTACCTTCATCAGTATTTTGATGTTGCTGATGCTGGCTTTGTGCACATTTATGCTGCCAGACTTCTGGCTTTCGCGCCAGATCACAATGCGTCAGCAAAACATCGTGAATTTCTTGCCCGATGCGCTTGATATGCTCGTTATTGCAAATGATGCTGGTTTGAGCTTTGAAAGTTCTGTGCAGGAAATTACCACAAAGTGGGATAACGTTCTCACACGTGAGATGCGCAAAATGCTGAGCGATATGCGCATGGGCCAGCCGCGCCGGGAGGCATTGATCGGGCTGAGTGAGCGAACCGGTGTTTTTGATATTAATACGTTTGTTTCGGCTGTGAATCAGGCTGAGAGTATGGGTGTCAGTATTGGGCGCGTGTTGACCGTCCAGGCCGAAGAGCTGCGCGTCAAGCGACGCCAACGCGCACAAGAGCGCGCTAACCAGGCGCCGGTAAAAATGATGTTCCCGCTTGTGTTTTTGATTTTCCCAGCATTGTTTGCTGTGTTGCTGGGGCCAGCCATTCCTGAGTTGCTTGCGACATTTGGCGGCTTGTGAGATTACAATGCAGAATAATCAGGCCTTAGAAGAGCTTTTTGCACGCGGAGTTGCGCATTTTCGGGCGGCTGAATGGGAAGAGGCCATTGACGCGCTGACTCAATTGCGCGCATTGACCAACGCCTACCCTGAGGCCGAGACCCTTATTGCTGACGCGCGACTCAAGCTTGAAATCGAACGGCGGGAGGCGCCGGAGGAAAAAAAGCGCCCGAAGCATCGCAAGGTGCTGCGCCCGCGCTTTCTGACGGCTGTCCCTGTTTTCTTGGTATTCGCCGGGTTTTTGATCTGGTTGCGCCCAATGACGGTGTTGCCGCCTGAACCTACGCCCGTGCCAACACGTGTGGTTTCGCTGCCATCGCC
>LJCR01000007.1 GCA_001399705.1 Kouleothrix aurantiaca | reverse complement strand
GTCCCAACCTGGCCTATCTTGCGCCACTGGGTGCGCTCGACGCGCAGGGCCAGGCGTGGCAACGGGACGGCGTGAGCCTGACCGTGCCCGGCCTGTATTTCGTGGGTATATCCAACCAGCGCACCTTCGCCTCGGCCACATTGCGCGGTGTTGGTCCCGATGCTGCGGCGGTTGTGCGCGACCTGACACGACACCTTGGGCCTACAAAGCGCGCTCTCATTCCGGCGCGCCTACGGCTAGCAGCTACGCAGATCTGTTGTCCGACACGCTGATCGCGTACCTGTTTCACTGAAGGGACACGTGAGCCATCGCTTCATTCCCAAATAGAAGATCTGCGTCCTTTTTTCATGTTTTGCGTCTATCTCGGTGTACACGCAATTGCTCATTCTAATCCAGAAACAGGAGAACGTTCATGACTAACGGTCTGTTTGATGCACACGTCGGGAAGCAAGCGACAAATGGAAGAACTGCAACTGAGTTGCCGATCGCGATCATCGGTGCAGGCCCCATCGGCCTGGCCGCCGCCGCCCACCTCATCGAGCGCAATATGCCCTTCGTCGTTTTCGAGGCCGGGCCGCGCGTTGGCCACAGTATGATCGCCTGGGGCCACGTTCAGATGTTCTCGCCCTGGCAGTACTGCATCGATCCCGCCGCGGCGCGCCTGCTTGAGCAAACCAGCTGGCAGGCGCCCGACCCTGAGAGCTACCCGACTGGCCGTGCCCTGGTTGAGCAGTATTTGGGTCCGCTGGCGGCCCATCCAGCTATTGCGCCGCACGTGCGCCTGAATCGCCGCGTGACTGACGTGACACGCGCCGGCTTCGACAAGATGAAGACCGAGGGTCGTGAAGTCGCTCCATTTCAGCTCTACATCACAGGCGCGGATGGTGACGAGGAAATCGTCTTTGCCCGCGCGGTGATCGATGCCTCGGGCACGTACACAACACCCAATCCCCTGGGCGCAAGTGGGTTGCCCGCCGCCGGCGAGCGCGCCCTGGCCGAGAGGATCTTCTATGGCATCCCCGACGTGCTGAGTCGCGAGCGGGCGCGCTATGCAGGCCGGCGCGTGCTGGTGGCCGGCAGCGGCCACTCGGCCTTCAACGCCATCCTCGATCTGGCGGCACTGGCCGAGCAGGTTCCCGATACCAGCATCACCTGGATCGTGCGGCGCGGCGAGATGGGCCAGGCGTATGGCGGCGGCGCCAACGACGCCCTGCCGGCGCGTGGCGCGCTGGGCCAGCGCATTCGCGCGCTGGTCGAGCGAGGGGTTGTTCAGCTGATCACCGGCTGGCGCACCGATCGCCTGGAGCGGACACCTGACGGCATCGTCGCCTTCGCCGGCGACCGGGCGCTCGCACCAGTGGACGAAATCATCGTGGCCACCGGTCTTCGGCCGGACCTGACGATGCTGGGCGAGCTGCGCCTGGGCCTCGACCCGGCCGTTGAGGCACCAACCGCGCTAGCGCCGCTAATCGACCCGAATATTCACAGCTGCGGCACCGTCCCGCCGCATGGCGCGGACGAGCTGGCTCATCCAGAGCCGAACTTCTACATGATCGGCATGAAGAGCTACGGACGCGCGCCGACGTTTCTGCTCTTGACCGGCTACGAGCAGGCGCGCTCGGTCGTCGCGGCGCTGGCGGGCGACTGGGAGGCCGCGCGACGGGTCGAGCTGACCCTGCCTGAAACGGGCGTCTGCTCAGGGCCGGTAGCCGCCGGTGGTGGCGTGGCATCGTCATGCTGTGGCCCGGCGGTGGCTGCGCCGGTCAGTGAAAGCAATCTGATCACCCTCACACCACTCGGTGCCAGTGTAACTGCGCCCGTTAACAACCTTCAGCTCGTGCTTGCCGACAGCGATGCCCAAGCCGCTACAGGGTGTTGCGGCGGCCCGGCGCCGGCAGGTGCTGATGCCTGTTGTGTCAAGGATGCGGATGCCAAAGCGGCTGGGCTGGACGGCTGCGGCTGCGGTACGACCGAGGCCACATCCTCCGTCCAAGTCGTCACTGCTGGAGCGTGCTGTGGGTGAGCGAGCCGAACGGCGCGCTGCCGAGGGCTGGCGAGTGCCATCCCTGGCAGCGCGCTCTGGGCGAGAGCTGTTTATTGCGGGGCTTGGGATCGGTCAGATCGCTTCGTGGGGCACGCTGTACTACAGCTTCCCGCTGATCGCCGAACGGATGGGTCAGGACCTCGGGCTGTCTAAGCCTGAGGTCTATGGCGCGGCAACCATCGGGCTGCTGGCCGCGAGTGTCACGGCCTACCCGATCGGGGCGGCGATCGACCGTGGGCATGGTCGCACAGTCATGGCGCTTGGCTCTGGGCTTGCTGCTCTGCTGTTGCTTGCATGGTCACAGATTGCGAGCCTCTGGGCACTCTATCCGTTGCTTGCTCTCCTTGGCCTGGCCCAGGCGATGACGCTCTACGAGACGGCTTTCGCGGTTGTTGCGCGGCGCTACGGCTCCGAGGCCCGCCGCGGCATTACGACACTCACCCTGTGGGGTGGCTTTGCGAGTACCGTGTTCGTGCCGCTTATTCAATTGCTCATCAATCAGCTGGACTGGCGCAGCACGCTTGTGGTGCTTGGTGTGATCAATCTCACCCTGTGCGCTCCACTCTATCTCGGCATCATCAATGCCAAAGTAGACGCGCAGCCACCAGAGTCAGCATCAGTGACGCGCAATGAAGCGCCGCTGGCAGGACGGCGGGCGGTGCGATGGGCGCTGCATCAGCCGGCGTTCTGGGGGCTGCTGATCGCCTTCACGGTCTATTACGCGACATTCTCCGGGTTCGGCTTTCACCTGTACTCATTGTTGCTTGAGCGAGGCTTCGACACCGCGACCGTGGTGGCTGTGCTCGTCCTGCTGGGTCCTTCGCAGGTTGCCGGGCGGATCGCGGTCTGGGGGATCGCGGAGCGAGCATCCGTGCGGGCGATCGGCAAAGTGGTGGTGCTGGCCTTCCCGATCGCGCTGCTGCTGCTTCTGCTGCCCCCGCCGATGTTTGCCTCGCTGGCCGCATTTGCTACGCTCTATGGCGCGGCGAACGGGATCCTGACGATCGTGCGCGGGATTGCCGTCCCCGAGATGCTGACGCGCGAGGCCTACGGCGCGATCAATAGTGTGCTGGCCGTACCGGCAACCATCGCGAAGGCGATCGCACCGCTGGGGATTGCGATGCTCTGGGCTGCCGCAGGCTCGTACGACGTTGTTCTGGTCGTTGTTCTGGCCAGCTCGACACTCGTCGTCGCCGGTTTTTGGTTTGCCGCAGCACAGAGCAATCCGAAGAAACCACCAGACGCGGTTCAGGGATAGATCCAAGCTGAGCCGGTCTGTGGAGGTCATTTGGTTGCTGCGACGGTTATCGTCCGGGTGGGCCGCCCTGGATGAACCTGGCCATCGCCTCGACATCGCCGCGCCACTCCCCTACCCCCTCCATCCACCAGGTCACCCCAGCTGCTGCGTATTCCGCGAGGATCTCGCCAGCCCGCTCCGGATTATCGAACGGCACATCGCCGCCGACCATCACGTCGAGCGGCTCCCCAGAGGGACGCTGTGACTGGATGAAGCCGACCATCTCATGGATCTCGTCGAGGGTCAGGTTGCCGTTAAGGCCGCCGGGGAAGACTCCATCCCAGCGAGCCGCCCGCCGAAACGAGGGCTTGCGCGGCCAGGTTCCACCGACCCAGATCGGGATGCGTGGCTGCTGGACCGGGCGCGGCAGCAGCGTCGCCTCTTCCACCCGATAATGCCGGCCATGGAACGAGAACGGCTCGCCGCTCCACAGCCCGGTCAGCACCTCCAGTCCCTCGTCGAGCATCTCCGCGCGTATCCGAGGGTCGGGCTCCTCGCCGAAGCGAGCGAACTCCTCTGGCGGCGTGCCGATGCCGACGCCCAAGATCAGTCGCCCAGAGGAGAGGTGATCGAGAGAGGCTGCCTCACGGGCGACTTTCCAAGGCCTGCGCCGCGGCAGTGGGGTCACCATTGGCCCGAAGCGAATGCGTTCGGTCGTCGCGGCAATCGCCGCCAGGGCAATCCAGGGATCGACGACCGGAGAGGGCGCGGCCTTGTCGCCTCCGAAGACGTCCCAGATGAAGAAGCCGTCCCAACCGGCCGCCTCAGCCTCACGCGCCAGGCGCGCCAGCGGTTGGGGATACCCCAACAAACCGGTCATCTGAACGAGCAGTCCGAATCGCATCCTGGCCTCCTCTCATCGCAGAATACAGGAAATGCACATCTTCGCAGCGCAGAGCTGAATCTCGCGTCAAGCTTGCGTACAGCAAGCACAGGACTGATTGCCTCCCTCCTCACACACGCCTCCAGTGTTTCCGCACACTGGTGAAGGCATCGCGACGACCCTGCCCCATCCATCTGGCTTGCGGGACACGCGCCACGCCAAGTTTGGCCGGTTGCTCGTCGCGCTGCGCGAGAGCCACGTGCTCAGCTTTACCAGCACAACACCCAGCCGCCTGAGTGCAGCGCGTATCCTCACAGGCCGGTCTTGCGCGAGGGCAGCGATCATGCGGCGCTGCTCGGCCTGCGCGGACAACTCCTTCAGATAGAAGATGTGCGCCTCGTACTGCTGATCTGGGTTATACATCGCAATGCTCCTGGTAGTGCTCTTAGAACGAGGCCTGATACAGGCGATCAGTCAGGATGGCCAGCCAACGACACTGGACGTATACGTAGGTCGATGGTCTGGAGATCCAGGACATCAAACGCGAAGGTGAAGATACGGTCAATCAGGTCGGGCTGCTGAGTAACCAGATCCTCGGGTACTTCGATCGTGTCCTTGACCTGCCTGATCGCGCGCTCGTGCGTGCCTTCCGTCGTCAGCGAACCATCACGGCTCAGAATGATCATGAATGTGCCTCCTGCAATTATCGAAAGTGTTCGATATAATGACCGGCGGAAATCGCTTTACCTTCTGATAGACGGATTTCTCTCAAAAAGGACGCACCCTGCGAGATTTTGCTTAAAAAATTGAAAACGGAAAGAAGCAAGCCGAATGCAATCACCAAATACGGCGCAGGACGTGCCGCGCACTGTTCGTAACCGCACGCCCCTTGCCTTCCTGAGCGCCATTCCGATCGCCATTTTAGGGGGATTGATTGGCCTCGGCGGGGCTGAGTTTCGCTTGCCCGTGCTGGCCGGAATGCTCGGATATTCGGCGCGTAAAGCCGTCCCGCTCAATCTGGCTGTAAGCCTGACAACTATTATCGCCTCTCTGCTTATTCGTGGGCGTACCCTGTCGCTTTCGCCGCTTGTTCCCTTCGTGCCCTCCATGCTCGCCCTCATTGGCGGCGCGGTGGTGGCCGCGTTCTTCGGTGCGTCCCTCTCCGGGCAGCTCTCGAACGAACAGCTAGAGCGTGTTATTCTCGTGTTGCTCATTGGCATTGGTTGCGCGCTGATTGTCGAGGGATTTCTACCGCAAGAGGTGCCGGGCCTGCTCCCGCCAGCGCTTCTGTGGCGTGTCGTTGCAGGGGTCGTATTTGGCCTAGCTATCGGGCTAGTAAGCAGCTTGTTAGGCGTCGCTGGCGGCGAGCTGATCATCCCAACGATGATATTTGCGTTCGGTGCCGACATCAAGACAGCGGGAACTGCTAGCCTTTTTATCAGCCTGCCTACGGTGCTTGTGGGGCTGGTGCGCTACACCAGCAGAGGCGCATTCAACGAACGGCGCGACCTGGCGGAAACCGTCGCGCCGATGAGCGCTGGTTCTGTTATTGGTGCAATCATCGGCGGGTTGCTGGTCGGCATTGCGCCTGCCGCTGTGCTCAAAATCGGCCTTGGTATCATTCTGATAGTCTCGGCCCTTCGCATCTTCCAGCATACACGTAAGCTGCAAGTCTGAGGGGTCGAGCAACCTCCCTTCATATCAGAGCACCAAGAAAGCCTTCTATGAACCCGGCGCCGGCTTGGTTGCCCGGACGAAGGTGCTGGCGAAGCGCCCGACGAGTTCGGCCCTGCTCGCCTCGTCAAGCCCCGCGGTCCACCCGGTCGCGCTCGCGGGTATGTCGGCAACGCTGTATCGGCGAGTGATTTCTAGATCGATCGCGGTGAAACCCGCGGCCGCCAATCCTGCACGATACTCCGCATCCGTCAGCGCGCCGGCAATGCATCCGGCCCAGGAGGACAGATCCTGGCGCATCTGCGCTGTGTCCATCAGCCCAGAGGGCAAGCCGCCATGGATGACGATGTCCGAGACCGCAAAGCGCCCACCAGGTTTGAGCACGCGGAACGCCTCCTGAAAGACCGCAGCCTTGTCGGGAACCAGATTAATAACACAATTCGAGACAATCACGTCGACGCTGGCGTCCGGCAGCGGGATGGCAGCGATCTCGCCCTTGAGGAACGCGACGTTCTGGGCACCAGCTTCTGCCGCGTTGTGCCGGGCAAGCTCTAACATCGCGTCGGTCATGTCCAGCCCATAGGCGAAGCCGGTCGGGCCGACCCGCCGGGCTGAGAGCAGCACATCAATCCCGCCGCCGCTGCCCATATCGAGCACAACCTCGCCAGGGCGCAGCTCAGCCAGCGCTGTAGGGTTGCCACAGCCAAGCGATGCGAGCGCGGCTTTGAGTGGCAACCCCTCGAGTTGGTCGGCCAGATACAGGTTCTGGGTGATAGAACTATCGTCGGCGCTGCCACAGCACCCCGCGGTGTTGTTGGCCAGCACTTCTATGGCCACTGCGCCATAATGCTCGCGCACAGTGGTCAGAATGTCCTGCTTGTCGGTGGTGGTCGATGTCGCAGTGGGGCCACAGCAGGTTGTTGGTGTCGTCATGGGCTCCTCCTCATATCTGTCGCCAATACCTTGTACTCCTGGACACAAGCAAGGCGAACCAGAGACCCAACACATCATACCAGCCAGCAAAAGGCCAGCCGTGCTCCCGCTTAGAACACGAGCTGTCCGATCGTCGCCAGTAACAACCGGCCGGCCAGCTCGACGGCCGCGAGGTCGACCTGCCCTGGCACATCGGCGGGCGTATGACCACCCACTCCGCCGAGGGCGACGCCAACCGTCGGGAAGCCCTGCGCGGCATAGCGCCGATTGTCCGACCCGACTGCCCCCAAGATCAGCGGGATCTCCAGCCACTGCCCGGCCCGATCGAGCGCGGCCACGAGGGCATCCGCTGGTCCGCCTGGCTCGACCCACGCGGCCTCGTTGAAGCGGGCTGCGCCATCCAGGTTGATCACCAGCGGCACCAGCCCTTGCCGCTTCAAGTCGTGGGCATAGGCCTGCGATCCCAGCGCGTTGACCTCTTCGCCATCAAAGGCGGCCAGGATGATTGGCCGCCGCGGAGGCGCTGCCACACGGACCAGGGCACGCGCCACCTCCAGCACCACCGCCACGCCGGCGGCGTTGTCGGCCGCACCGGGGATGCGGGTGCCACCGGGATCGTCGCCGACACCATCATAGTGCGCGCCGAGTAGCAGTGGTGTGTTGTCAAACGCCGGATCGGCGCCGGCGACTCGGCCGAGAACGTGAGCGCCAGAAGCAAATATACGCCGTATTGGCACGCTGGCCCGCATCTGGACGCCGATCAGGCTCGGCACGAGATCTGCGCGAACCACAAGCCCAGGCATCGCGATAGGTGGCGATGCCATCACCCGCTTGGCAAGATACCCCTGCTCCCCGATAGCCTGCGCCAGCAGCAAACCCACGGGGCCCTGGCGAGACAGCTGCACTGCGAGCGCCGCCAGATCCTGGCCCTGCGGGCGACGGTCCAACATCACCCAGGCGCCGTGTAGGTCGCTATCGTCGCGCCACGGACGCACCGGACCGATGATTGTCGTTGGGCAGTCGGCCGATCGCGGGTGCTCGGCGAACTCGCGCCGGTGCAGGAAGGACCGTTGCACCGTCCCGTCTGGTTCCAGGATATCCAGCGTGGGTAGCGCAGAGAGGTCGAGCACTGGCTGTTCCATTGTGAAGTCGAAGGTCGTGACGGTAAGGCCGAGCGCGCGCATGGTCTCGGTAAGCCAGACCTGCGCGCGCTCGTGGCCTTCCGTCCCGATTCGTCGCCCGGCAAACGCCGGAGTACACAACCTGGTCAGGTCGTGCTGTGCGCGCGTGCGGTCGAAGCTCGCGACGAGTTCCTGGATGATTATGGGCGGCGATTGCGATGCAACGGATGTCATGGCGCCTCCGTCACGAGGCCGCTTAACCGCAGCAACTGCTCGTGGACGAACCACAGCAGCTGCTCTGGACTGCGCTCGGCGCGGCCGTCGGCTTCGCGGCAGCCGGCGCATTCGCCGCAGCCGTCGTGGTCGCGGCTGGCTCGCCGCAGCAGCCCGCGCCGCTGCCAGTCGTCCCACAACACCCCTCCGCAGCTACGGCGCCGGGGATGAACCCGCCCTTCCGCTCGGCGTTCGGCGCAGCCGCTGGCTGCTCGCCTGTTACATCGCCTTTGGTCTTCGTGCTGGATGTCTCCATTGTTCGGCTCCTTGTCTGACTGATTCTGCACCTCGTAGCGAGAGACGCAACTTCGCCAAAAAGGACGCACAATCATTTGGGAACGCGAAGTCCTAGTATCTGTGGTAGGGTATCAAACGATGCCAAGTCACGCATGTCGCCAAGCAGATGCGTGTATACAGCATTGTATGGCCCAGAGGGAAGAGGGTGCAGATTTAGCGGCGATAATCCTCTCGGACTGGTGACCAGGCATCGACCGCCCGCACAGCGTGCTCCCGCGTAAAGACGGCATGCGGCACGTTGGATGGGAGAGCGATCACTTCACCTGCTTTCACTGCGATAACCTGGCCGCCGGTCTCAAAAAAGAGCTCCCCTTCCAGGACCAATGTGATCTGCTCGCTCTCATGCTGATGGCTTTCAAATCGGCTGTGGGCTTGAACCTCGAAGTAAGTCAACATGGTGCGCTCCAGGCACACTGCCCACACGAACGCTCCGGGCACATCCTCGCGCAGCTGCAACTCCGCGCTGGTGTAATAACGTACAGCCTCATCGGTGGTCTGGGGCATCATATGCGTTCCAATCACTCATCGTAGTTCTGCGACTTATCTGACCCGCCTCGCTCGCGCCAGCAATCTCTGACGCCGTACCCGCCCGATGTGATGATTCTACAGCCCGGTTGGAGCGGCTGCCGACGCGGTTGTGGCATCACCTCGCTGCCAGCGCAGCACCATGACCACTGCCACGAGAATCAGCACGCCGCCAATCGACTGCACCAGCGTAAGTCGTTCGCCCAGGAACAGATAGGCAGCCCCGACACCAAAGATCGGGATAAGGTTGAGGAACAGGCCGACCATGCTCGCGGGCATCTGCTTGAGACCGATGATATAGCACCAGAAGGCTAGCGCGTAATAGAGCACTCCCGAGAGCGCAGCCCAGCCCCAACTCGCTGGGCTGATCGTCGTCAGGCTCACAGCGCCCTCTCGTGCCCATTCGAGTGGCCAGATCGCCAGCGCCCAGGCCAAGGCCAGGCTTTGCTGGAGGGTGACGATCAGCAACGGATCGAGGTTCGTTACCATCCGACGAGTCAGGACCGTGTAGAGGGCACAGCACGCCACACCGCTCAGGATCAGTCCATTGCCGAGCAGCAAACTGGTCTGCTCCACTCCGACATCGATCCCGGCGACCAACACAACGCCGGTGATAGCGAGCAGTGAGAAGACAAGCAGTGTTCGTGTGAGGCGCTCGCACAGGATGAGCCAGGCCAGGCCCAGGATGAGGATCGGCTCAGCTGCCCACAGCAGCGTGGACATGCTCGCGGTCGTATAGGTCAAGCCGAGCAGGCCGAAGGTGTAGGCCAGGCCCGGATTGAGGATGCCGATGCCGCCCAGCCGCACGATGTCACGACGCTGCGGCAGACGCATACGTTGCATCAAGACGATGGCCCAGAGGAAGACAACGCTGACCGTGAGTTGCAGCACCAGGAGCGTCAACGGTGGTACATCGGTCAGGACGTGCTTGGTGATCACGGTGGCGCCGCCCCAGCACGCGGCGGCCAGCACGAGTGCGGTGATGGGTGCCGAACCGAGTTGATGGTTTCGCATGCACTGCTCCTTTTGGATCGTAGCTGTGTCCGTCAGCTGACCAGTGTCGCGGCTGCTGACGGATGTACCCTGAGCTGTCAGGGTGAGAACTCAGCGTACGAGCGAGTGCAACTGCCGAATAGCTTTGGTGCTATCAGTTCCTGGAATCGCATGACCCGCTTGCGCAGCAGGCGCAGCGCGACTGATAATCGATGATCCGCCCGGCGTAGTCGAACTGGAAGTGGCAGCAGTTCAACAACTGCTCCTTGATCTTCGCCCGCGCGCGCTGGACCCGCGACTTCGCGCCCGAGAAGGAGATCCCCAGCCGCTCGCTCAACGCCTTCTGTGAGAGACCCTGGTACTCGGTCAGGCGCAGCGCCTCACGGTAGGCCTCGGGCAGCGCAGCGACCATGCCTGACACACACGGGCTCAGCTCACGGACCACATCATCGTCGACCACCTCTTCCACCACGGGTAGCGTCTCAGACAGTTCGCTGGTGGGTCGCTGTGCCCGATAGTAGTCGGCGATCGCGTTCCGCGTGATCTGGTAGATCCAGCTGGTCAACCGGTCCTGCGTGCGCAGCGTGTCGATATGGGTATGAATTTTGAGGAAGACATCTTGCAAGATATCTTCGGCGCTGTGCGGATCCCTCACCCGCCGCTGGATGAACTGATGCAGCGGGCGGCTGAAGCTTTCCCAGAGCTGTTCGCTTGCGATGGTCATCAAGCTGGCTCCTTGCTCGACTGGGTCGGCATCTTCGACCCACCATGGTAAATCTATAAACCTGCGAGGCTAGGCAACGCCAAGCGACGCAACCAGCACCTGCGCACTCGTGGGACAGGCGCCCCTAAACTCGACCGATTGCTGGACGGCTGGATCGACGGCTGCTCGTTCGGTCGGGTGGAACCCGAAGCGTGGGAAAAAGTCGCCGGCGGTCTCGGTCAGCAGATACACGGTGGCGACACCGCGGTGGCGCGCCAAATCTAGTGCAGCACGAGTGAGGCGATAGCCCAGCCCTTCGCCGCGTAGCATGGAGTCGACGGCAACAGAGCGCAGCAACGCCGCCGCGCCGTATACCTCCAGCGCAGCACTGCCGACGACCTCATCGCCAGATCGTGCAACCAACGTTGTTGCCAGATGATCTGCCAGGCCCTCCTTCGGCAAGCCCGAGCGCTCCAGCAGCGCCAGCACTGCGTGCAGATCTGCCAAGCGCGCTGCTTCGATCGTGATGGTCATCAGCTGCTCCTCGTCATACTTATTGAACATCTTCGATATACTTACCAAAAAAAGAGGCCGTCAACCAAGGGCGTCGAGTTGACCGGCGATACGGGCGCGCAGTGCCGCCAACGCCTCGCGCTGGACAAAATAGTAGGCCCACAAGCCCTGGCGCTCGCAGTCGATCAGCCCAGCCTCGCGCAGCAGCTTCAGGTGGTGCGAAACCGTCGGCTGCTTGACCGGCAGGGCTGCCTCAAGGTCGCACACGCACACCTGCCCGGCGCTGCGGCCCAGGATATCCAGAATCTGCATCCGGATCGGATGGTTAAGGATCTGAAGATCGTCGCTGAACTGCTGGGCAGCTTCGGCGCTTAGCCGCACAGGCGGCGCCTCAGCGTAGCAGGGGCGCTGTGTGGTCGTTCCTTGAGTTCAACGGTTGCGCTCATTGTTGTCTCCGTGTATCAAAGTATATCAAATAGATTGACAGGCGTCAATATATGCCGAGCGGAGGTTAGCGAACTTCCTTGCGATGGGTTGCAAGATCTACTCTGGGTAAACGCTCATAGAGAGAGACGGGCGATTGACGAAAAAGACGCACCTGAATTGTACGTCCAGCACTCTCATGTTCGAGCGAGACAGGTGCGTCCTTTTTGCCCTGAGTTCGTCGCTATTTACGAAGAAGCTCTTTCGAACGCGCAGCCGAACTTCGCGCCGCGCGTATGCCAATGGTACATGTCTATTCACGATACAGATAGCTGGCTGAAACGCTTCATAACGAATTTACGCCTCCACGTGCAGCTGCTTCCCGCAGCTTGTGTGTGGAACGAAGGAGTGAGCGATATGCAGAACCAAATGAAGAGTCACAAGCGACCGCGACTGCTGGGAGTCTTCGCCCATCCCGACGACGAGACCTTCTGTGCGGGCGGGACGCTGGCGAAATACGTGGCCGCTGGGTGGGAAGTGATGGTGGTCTCGGCAACCCGTGGCCAGGCTGGCCAGATCCGCGATCCGCTGGCTGCGACGCGTCGCACGCTCGGCCAGGCGCGTGAGCGCGAATTCTATGCCGCGTGTGAGCAGCTCGGCGTCCATCACGCACGGGTACTTGACTACATGGACGGGACGCTCCAGGATGTCGAGGAGCACGAATTGACCGGCGCGGCCGTCAAGATCATACGAGCGTTCCGGCCGGATGTCGTGATCACCTTCGGGCCTGACGGCGCCTATGGCCACCCGGATCATATCGCGATTGGCGCGGCGACGACGCGCGCATTCGAGCAGGCAGGCAGTTCGCGGCACTTCCCCGAGCAACTCGCAGCTGGCCGTCGCCCTCACCGGCCGGCGCAGCTCTATTACAGTTACTTCCCGCCTAGCCGCCTGCTCCTGCGCGACCGCCTGGCCCAGTGGTTGGCCACCTCCTCCACGCGGTTTCAAGGCACAGCCGAGTTTATCCGCGCACTGCCGTTGTTTGCTGTGGAGGCAACCACCCTACGCTATACCAGCGATCACGTCGATGTAGAGTGGTTTCCAGCTGGATCGCACATTGTCGAGCAGAACGAACCAGGTGCCAATCTGTATCTCATCCTTTCAGGGTATGCGGACGTAATACAGGAGGATGCCGACGGAACACGACGCACACTGGCACGCCTCGGGCCGGGCGAGTTCTTCGGCGAGCTGGCGATTGTGCATCAGCAGCCGCGCGCGGCACATGTCGTCGCGGTCGGGGATGTCACCTGCCTGGTGCTTGCTCCGGGTGCTCCGAGCGCATTCGCCGGCCGCGGCGCCGACGCGCGGCTGCTCGAGGCGGCTACAGCAGATGGCATGGTTGAGGAGCGGACTGCCGGTGCGCTCATGTCTGTCGATGTCTCGGCCTATGTGTCCCAGAAGATCGCGGCTGTGGCAGCCCATCGTACCCAGTATCCAATCGCGCCGGACATACTGCCGAGAGAGCTGCTCCAAGAGCTGTTAGGGCGGGAATATTTTGTGCGCGTGCATCCGTCGCACGTGCCTGAGGCGAACATTTGGCCGGCGGTATTCTCCCGACGCAAATCTGCAAGGCGTGTCACGCAGACGGTGCGGGGATCGGGCGTGCCAGTATCATTAGCGTAGTGCAGGCAAGGGTGGTCAGCCCGTTCTGCTTCGGGCAATTGGCTAGCCGTTAGTGTACATAGAACATCAAATAATGAGCGAGATGAATGGGCACACGGCGCTGGTGGAGCGCCAGGAGTTTGACATCGTGGTTATTGGCGCCGGCCAGGCCGGGCTGGCAGTCAGCTACTATCTGCGACGCACACCGTGGTCCTGGACCGTTCTCGATGGCGAGGTCGGGCCAGGCGCGGCCTGGCGGCATGGCTGGGACTCGCTGCGGTTGTTCTCGCCTGCCCAGTGGAGTTCGCTGCCAGGCTGGCCGATGCCCGCAAGTACAGAGGGCACACCGACGCGTGACGACGTGCTCGACTACTTCGCCGCCTATGAGGCGCGCTACACCCTGCCGATCCAGCGGCCAGTGCGCGTCCAGGCGGTTCGGCACGGCGATGGAGCGCTGCTGGTCGAGAGCGATCGCGGCCACTACCGCACACGAGTGGTCGTGAGTGCCACCGGCACATGGAGCACGCCGTATATACCACGCTATCCCGGCCACGAGCTGTTCCAGGGCATCCAGATCCATTCCGCAGCTTACCATACCCCAGATCTGTTCGCCGGCCAGCGGGTGCTGATCGTCGGCGGCGGCAACTCCGGCGCGCAGATCCTCGCCGAGGTCTCGCAGGTCGCACAGACGACGTGGGTGACACCCGAACCGCCACACTTCCTGCCGGACGACGTGGATGGCCGGGTGCTGTTCGAGCGGGCGACAGAACGGTTCCGATCGATGCAGGAAGGACAGCTAATCGAACCTGCTGGCGGATTGGGCGACATCGTGATGGTTCCATCCGTGAAGGAAGCCCGCGCACGCGGCGTGCTGCACAGCGTTCGACTCTTTAGGACTTTCACACCGGATGGTGTGATCTGGCCTGATGGGCGCGCGATGCAGGTTGATGCCGTCATCTGGTGTACCGGCTTTAGATGGGCGCTCGATCACCTGGCGCCGCTCAGTATCATCGAGGCGGATGGACAGATTGCGGTCAGTGGCACGCGCGCCGTCCGCGAGCCGCGGCTCTGGCTTGTGGGCTACGGCGAATGGACTGGCTTTGCCTCGGCGACCATCCTGGGCGTGGGACGAACGGCGCGGGCGACGGTGGCCGAGATCGATGCGTTGCTCCAGGCCGGGCACGACCATGCGTAGCGGCGACGATCGGCGCTGACGGAGGCGCCACGAGTTCGCCAGGATGCCGAGACCGGGCAGCGATTGCGCGGCAGCAATCATCGGTGGTAGGAAGCCGAGCGCCGCCGACTGGGGTGGGGCTTGCTGATCGGCGCACTGGCCGCAGCGACCAAAGGTCGGTTGTTCGGCGGCCCAGCACCACGGCATCCCGAATGCTATGCTGTGGATCGCGCGCACGGGCCCACGATGGCGCGATCTGCCCAAACGCTATGGTCCCTGGCAACCCGTCGCCAGTCGCTTCTACCGCTGACGCACTGGCGGTGTTTGGCAGCGCGTGTTTGTCGCCAGAGAGGCCCAGGCCGATGCAGGCGGCACCAGAGACTGGAACTTCCACTTCGTCGATAGCACTGTCGTACGTGCCCTGGCTAGGATCTATCAGCCCCCTCCCTCACACCAAGAAGACGATCAACTCGTCGCTCGGAAGGAGGAGACATGCGCCCCCACAGAAGCAGTAACGTATAGTCCTCTATCACTTGCTGAGCCAGCACAGCAGCCAGGGTCTGACCGTACCCCAGCTCCGCAGCATAGGCATCTGCCACATACTCCCTCCGTCGCCAATACCAGGCCCAGCCAGGTGAGAGCAGGAACAATCCCAGCCCACCTGCCACCAACGCCAGCAGCAACACGAGCATCATCCGCCCGTATTCCACCCGCCTCGCCCCGCTAGCAGCATTCGCTGCTACCTTTGCCATGACCCATAACATCCCTGGAAAGACCAGCCGTCGGCTGGCCAACACCAATCGCCCATCAAGGCTATGCAAATGCCGCAACGCATGAGCAAGGAGTGCAGGGAAGCCGCTGCTCCAAATCAAGCCACGTTCAATGTAGAGGGTCGTACCCACCACATAGGCACCAGCCCTCGGCACATCAATCACATACCACAAACTTGGGCCGCGCATCCCCGGTCGCAGTAACTCTGCCAGCGTCCGGTCGACGATACCCTGTTCCCGGTGGCTTGGAGAGCGCGCTCGCAACTCTAGGCGGGTCAGACCTGCCCCACCAGGCACTCCAGCCAGTGCCGAGAATGCCGCCAATCCTGGCCACCACGCGGCCAGAGTACCAAGTGCCACTGCCAACAGCCTGTTCCCCGTGACTTCCTCAACAACCGCCGCAACGATCAGTAGTCGAACGACGAAACCCACTCCATCCAGCAGCCAGGATAGAATCAGCAGCACTACTCCGATCACCGCATAGACCCCTCCTTTTCGTCTTTCAGGCGCAGCGCTACTTGAGCGCAGCGAGGTAGTTTTGGCGCGCCTCCTGCGACGCTGCGGGCGATGCCGGGAAGTAGCCAACCACTTCAATAAAATCGTTGACGTTGGTCAGGTAGAAGTTGATGAAGGCCGCCACATGCGGCTCAGCCTTCAAGACCTCGGCAGTGCTGTAGACATACAATGGACGCGCGAGCGGGTACGAGCCGTCCGCCGCACTCTCCGCCGCCGGCGCAACAGAACCCTTGCCGGTGCCGTCATCGATCTTGAGCACCTTCAGACGCTGCGTGTTCTTCTGATAGTAGGCGAACCCGAAATAGCCGATTGCGTAGCGGTTGTCGGCAACGCCATCCGCCAGCACGTCGTCATCCTCGCTCATTGTCGCTGCTGAAGCCATCCTGGTGGTATCGTCGCCGAGGATGGTCTCGACGAAGTAATCGTAGGTTCCACTGGCGGTGCCAGGGCTGTAGAGCGCAATTGGTTGGGGCGGAAAGTTGGAGTCGACATCTGCCCAGGTTTTGGCTTTACCAGAGAAGATATCGGCTAGCTGCGCGAACGATAGTGCCTCAAGGAACGTGTTGTCCTTATGCACTACCACCGCCAACGCGTCCGTCCCGATGCGGAACTCAACCACGTTGCGTCCCCGCTGCTCGCAGCGCGCCTGCTCCTCCGGGTTTATCGCGCGGCTGGCGTCGACGATATCCAGCTCAGCACCGCCGCAGAAACGCTGGAAGCCAGCGCCGGTACCAATGCTATCGATGCTGATCTGTGCTGAGGAGCCAGCGTCGCGAAACGCCTCCGCCACCGCCGCCGTCAAGGGAAATACCGTCGAGGAGCCGGCGATGCTGATCGGCCCACTGATGGCAGCTGGATCAACCTCCGGCAATTCGCCATCAGCAGCCTGCGCTGCTGCGGGGATGACCGCCGTCGGTCTCGGTGCGCTTGCACTCGACACATCACCTGGTGTCGAGGTCGTCGCGCCACCGCACGCGACGAGGAATGTTCCCACAATCAGAGAGAGGAGCAACGTAGTCCTGGCTTGGTTCTTCATCACGCTCATTCTCCTCACTAGGTCGCGCCAAGCGTTCCTTGCCGTTCGCGCATAGTCAATCCGAGAGCTTACTGAGCTGGATCGGCCGCGTCCGTGGGGCCGTGTTGGTCGGCAGCAGCAGCGAGAGCAGGCCGGCCGCGAGCACGAAGGCGACAGACGCCCACAGGCAACCGACCAGTCCATACCACTGATATAGGAGGCCTGAAAGCACCGTGCCAGCCAGCCGCCCGCCGGCGTTCGCCATATAGTAGAAGCCGACATTCATTGCGACCTTGTTGCTGTCGGTGTAGGCCAGGATTAGGTAGGAGTGGACCGCCGAGTTCATGGCGAAGATGATGCCAAACGCAATCAGACCGGCGACGACCACGATCCTCGGGTCCACATTAGCCATGAGCGCCAGGGCGATGCCAGTCGGGAAGGCCGCCAGCGCAAAGGCCAGCCACGTCGCCGTCTTGCCGTCGGGCTCGCCGCCCGATCCCTCGACCCGCCGGCGCACGAAGCCCGGAGCTGATGCCTGGACGATCCCATAGCCGATTATCCAGATCGCCATGAAACCGCCCACCTGCCAGAAGTTCCAGCCAACCACTGTGTACAGAAACACCGGTAGGCCGACGACGAACCACACGTCGCGTGCGCCGAACAGGAACAGCCGCGCGGCCGCCAGCATGTTCACCGCCCGGTTGTTCGAGAACATCTGCCCAAACTTGGCTTTCTTGTTCGCACTCCCCAGCCCGCCGCGCATCACGAGCGCGGTCCCTACCAAAACCATGAGCACTAGGCCGGCGAGGATCAGCAGCGAGGGCTGAAAGCCGAATACGGTGAGCAGCAGCCCGCCAACGAAAAAGCCGATACCCTTGAGCGCGTTCTTCGAACCGGTGAGAATCGCGACCCATTTGTAGAGAGTCGAAGGCGCATTCTCTGGCACCACCAGCTTGACCGCGCTCTTGGAACTCATCTTGGTGAGGTCTTTGGCGATACCGGAGAGCGCCTGGGCGACCATGACGTACGGTACGGTGAGCCAGGGCTCGGGCACAAGTCCGAGCATGCTCAGCGCAAGTACCTGGGTCGACAAACCGCCGAACAGCGTCGCCGTCAGCCCCAACCGCGCGGCGAGCCAGCCGCCGACGAGGTTAGTCACGACACCGAAAACCTCGTAGAAGATGAATAGCGAAGCGACTTGGAAGGGTGTATAGCCGCGCTCAAAGAAGTAGAACAGCACGAGCATGCGGATCGCGCCGTCGGTGAGTGTGTCGGCCCAGTAGGCCGCGGTCACCAGAGTATAGTTGCGCAGGTCACCGGATTGCTTGGTTGGCGCAGCGGCTTCGGCGGTTGCCATGGTCGTCCTCCCTCAAACCGAAAACGCGGAGCAGAACACTACTGCTCAGCTGTTGGAGTGTGCTTATGCTGTTGGTAGGCTCAACGCAACCGTGCGTGCCAGCTCAACCAGACGGTTGGCGTAACCCCACTCGTTGTCGTACCAGGCCAGGATCTTGACCTGCGTACCGTCAGTCACCATTGTGGAAAGCGCGTCGACGATGGCCGAGCGCGGGTCGTCTTTGTAGTCGATTGAGACCAGCGGGCGTTCCTCATAGCCCAGGATTCCTTTAAGTGGCCCATCTGCGGCGGCCTTGAGCAGCCGGTTTACTTCCTCGATCGTCGTCGGCCGTACGACCTCGAAAACGCAGTCTGTCAGGCTGGCATTCAGCATCGGAACGCGCACCGCCACGCCGTCGAGCTTGCCAAGTAGCTCCGGGAAGATCAGCCCGATCGCGGTCGCCGAGCCGGTGGTCGTGGGGATGAGCGAGAGGTTGGCGGCGCGGGCTCGCCGTAGGTCTTTGTGTGGCGCATCGACCAGCGTCTGCGTATTAGTCATGTCGTGGATCGTGGTGATCATGCCGTGCCGTATGCCGATGCCCTCGTGGATCACCTTGACCACCGGAGCAAGGCAGTTCGTGGTGCAGGAGGCAGCTGTCAGCAGGTGATGGATGTCCGGCTGGTAGAGATGGTCGTTGACGCCGACGACGACATTGAGCGCGTCCTGCTTGACTGGCGCGGCCACAATGACTTTGCGAACCCCCTGCTGAAAGTAAGCGGCCAGGGTCTGTGGTGTTCTAAACTTGCCCGAGCATTCCAGCACGATGTCGACGCTATAATCGCGCCAGGGAACCCCGCCCGGCTCGGCGTAACTGCTGTAGCTGATGCCAACCTCATCGATCACGAGCGTGTCGCCTTCACCATGGACGTCGTGGGGCCAGCGCCCGTGAACCGAGTCGAACGTTAGCAGATGCGCAGACGTAGCGGCATCACCCTTGAGTTCGTTGATATGGGCGAAGGTGATTTCAGGCCAGCCCCACCCTGCTCGCAGCGCCAGACGCCCGATCCGGCCAAATCCGTTAATACCGACCCGAACGCTCATGCCGAGTACTCCATCTCTGTATCTTCTACACACTTCATAGCTTATCTCGTTGTTGCCGATCAATGAAACTGAGCAGATAGCGGACACGCGTGAGCAGCTGCTGTGCAGTCTGCTGAAAGGCGTGTTCCCGTGCTGCTGCGTCCTCGACTGCCGCTGGGTCGGCGAAACTCCAGTGGATGCACTCTGGGTCATCGGGAAAGACCGGGCATACCTCGCGGACGCGGTCGCAGACCGTGATGATATAGTCGAAGGACTGGTCGGCGAATTGGTCTAAGTGTTTGGAACGCTGCTGGCTGATGTCGATCCCGATCGCTGCGAGCACCTGCACCGCGTCGGGATGCACGGCGGATGGTTGGCTGCCAGCGCTGAAGGCCTCGACGCGACTGCCAGCGAAGTGCCGCAAGATGCCCTCGGCCATCTGCGAGCGCGCGCTATTGTGTGTGCAGAGGAAGAGCACGCGTGTAGCAGGGCGCGTATCCGCGTCCGTTCGATCCAGGGGCGTCTCATCGGTGATTGCCAACGATGGGTGGAGCGCTGCGCCAGTTGCGAAGTAGCGCGTGCGCAGCAGGTCGAGGTCGAGGCTATAGTAGACATCGCGGCCGTCGGCCGAACTGCGCCGCTCGGTCACCAGTTGCTGGTCACGCAGCTGCTTGAGGTGATACGACACCAGGTTCATCGGCTGTTCCAGGAGCCGGACGAGTTCATGAACCCGATGGTCACTGCGCGCAAGTGCTGTCACCAGCTTCCAGCGCAGATCATGAGCGAGCAGTTTGAGAAAGTCAGGAGGTTGCGTGGAAATGGAGGTGGCGTCCATAAGAATACTCCAGTTGAAATTGAATCAATTTCAACTGGAGTATATCAGCATGAGAACGGTGAGTCAAGCCCTTTTCAGAGGTAGGGGCGATGTGCAGCTACGATCGCTACATTGTTCCCTGCCACGCCCATCGCGATCCCTATATTACCGGCGCGCCAGCGCCGCAGCCGCCGCTTCCCAGGAAAAACTCCCTGGCGCCATGTGCCAGGTGGCCATCAAGCCGTGGATGGTCGCCCGCACCATCGTCGCGTGGAGCGCTGCGTCGAAGTCCGCTGGCCACTCGCCCGCTGCCACTCCGCCCTGAATTAAGGTCGTGAGCTGCGCCTGAGCCTGCGCCTGTTCAGTCGCTACCCGCTCAGCAATGGCCGGCACATAGGCCGCCAGCGAGCGTCCCTCCATCAACACCCGGCAGGTCGCCGCCTCCTTCTGGACATGGCGCCCAGTCACTTCCACGATCGTTCGCAACACCCACCGTGCTGAGTTCCGCTCCGCCGGCGTGAGCGTTGCCAGCGCCGCCAAGATCTCCTCACGCAAGGTACAGCCCCATGTATCATAGAGGGCCAGGAAGATCGCCTCTTTGCTCGGAAAGTAGACGTAGGCCGCGCCCTTGGCGATGCCGGCCTCAGCCGCGATCTCCTCCATCGTGGTTCCATAATAGCCCTGGCGGGCAAAACAGGCCACCGCTGCCCGCAGGATGCGCGCCTCGCGGGCCACGCGGGTCGTCTCCAGCAACTTGGGCATCGTTACCGCTCCTCCTCGCCGCGCGAGACTTCTGGGTCAATCCTGGTCTATAGCGCTGTTACGTTGTTGGATGCGCGCCCTGTGCCAGGAACAGTGACCAGAAATCTCCAGCGTTCCGCTCCAGTTCTTCATGCGTGCCAATCTCGGCGATCCGGCCGTCGACCAACACCACGATCGTGTCCGCCTTGCGAATCGTGTCATAGCGATGGGTGGTGAACAGGATTAGCTTCTCGTGGGCCATAGTTCGCAACAGCTCGAAGATCTGCCGTTCGCCGACCGGGTCGAGGCTGGCGCTCGGCTCATCCAGGATGATCAGGGGCGAATCGTGATAGAGCAGACGCGCCAGCGCAAGTCGCTGCCATTGCCCACCTGATAGATCCGCCGCGCCGCCGAACCCGGCGCCCACTACTGTGTCGATCCCCTGGGGTAAGGCTTGGATCACCTCCCACAACCCCGCCTGGCGTAGCGCTGCGGCGATCCGCGCCTCATCGCCCGCACTCCGCTCAAACTGCATGGTCACATTATGCCGGATGCTGAAATGGAAATGGGCCGGGTCCTGGAACAGCACCGCTTTGGCATAGCCATCCAGCGACTGGGCACCGCCCGTGGATCCGATTGCGTGGATCGTGCCGGTGGTTGGTGCGACCAAGCCAGCCAGAAGCTTCACCAGCGTGCTCTTCCCCACACCATTTGTGCCAACGATCGCAGTGAGGCCTGGTTTGAAGGTACACGAAATGTCCGCAAGCGCGGTCGTGCCGGTTTCGGGATAGGTGTAAGA
>LJCR01000700.1 GCA_001399705.1 Kouleothrix aurantiaca | reverse complement strand
GGCAAGCGCCTGCACCCGCCCAGCCATGTCGAGTATCAGCGCCTTGCAGTTGGTGGTGCCAACGTCGATGCCAAGCAGAAAGTCGCCGGCCATGCCAATGCATTCTTTCTTTATTGCTGGCGGCGAATCACCACCACCGGGCGCGCAACCTCGCCGGCCAGAATGTTTAAGATCAGGCTGACGACCGAGATGATGATGCTGCCCAGCACCGCCGAGAAAAAGCTCGAAATCGTGAAGTTCACGCCCAGCGCGGTGGCGAGCTGCGCCGTCAGCAGGAGCAGCACGGCGTTGACCACCAGCGAGAACAGGCCGAGCGTGAGGATAATAAGCGGGCAGGTCAGCAGCGTCAGCAGCGGGCGCACCGCCATGTTCACCAGCGCCAGCAGCAGCGCCACAACGCCGAGCTGCCAGCCTTCGCCGGCAAAGGAGATGCCGGGCACGATATAGATCGCCACAAAAATCGCCAATGTTGTGATCAGCCAGCGAATCACCAGCGACACAAGACGCGGCGGGCGGGCTGCAGGCTGTGGTTGTTCGATCATGCGAAACCTCCTTGATCGGTACGCACCAATCGTACCATATTCTGCCCGTGCTACCGAGGCGCGTGCGCCCGTGGCAATGCGGGAAGCCTGCGCAGAAAAATGCATCGCAGCGCATGATTTCCGGCTATAATAGCAATGGAGTTCTTGCCAGCACAGCTCCGCTCGCCACACACCCGGCAGTAAACTAATCTGTACCTACGGCATCCATTCGTAGTGTGGAGATGTTGCCAAACTGTTTCGTTTCGGCAACACGCATGCTTGCCGCTTTCGCCTATACTGTACACGAGCGATAAGTGTATTTTACATTGTAGCGCCGCGCTGCGCCCAACAAAGAGTGGTTCATGACGATTTTGAACGATACAGCTTTCACTAACACCCGCCGCCGCTTTCTTCGCCTGGCCGCACTCATCATTCTGGCTGCGGCAGGCGTGTCGTTCGTGCTCTCTGCCGTGCTTCTCCTGATAACGTTTGAGCGCTACATCCTGGTGTATGGGGTGCTCGTGCTGATTGTCGGCTCGGGCAGCGCCCTGACCCTGCTGCTGCTGCGCAGGCATTCGCTTGGCCTGGCTGTGATACCGGTGGCCGGCAGCTTTGTGCTGACGGTGGTGGGTGCGTGGCTGTTTGTTCCTGAGCTGGCAATTGTTGCGGTGCTGGTGCTGGCAATTGTGGTACTCCTGATGAGCATCAGCGGCAACCGCAGCCTCACCCTGCTCACGGCGACGATCTGCGCACTGCTCGCAATCCTGGTGCTGGGCGTGCCCCAGCCGCTGCCGGCACAGGGCCCAGCTTCCTTTGTGCTGGAAATCATCAAAGCGTTCAGCGCAGGCGCGATCATCATGGTGATCTGGCTGATCGCCGACCGCTACACGAACTCGCACTCCGAGGCCCTTGCCCTCGTCGAGCAGCGCGCCGCCGAGGCCGAAATCGCCCGCACCGAAGCCGAAGCCGCCCGCTTCGAGGCTGAAGTGCGCAACGCCGATCAGCAGCGCCTGCTGGAGCTGGTGCAGACGCTGGAGCTGCCAATTATTACGATCGGCCCGGGCGTGCTGGTTGCGCCGCTGGTCGGCAACCTCGACAGCCGGCGCGTCGATGCGATTCAGCGCCGCCTGCTGGCCACCGTTGCGCAGCAGCGCGCCCACACCGTGGTGCTGGATGTGACGGGCATCAGCGTGATCGACACCGCCGTGGCCCGCGCGCTCATGAATACTGCCCAGGCCGTCCGCCTGCTGGGCGCGCAGACGCTGATGAGCGGTATCAGCGCCAGCATCGCGCAGACGCTGGTGAGCCTGGGCGTGGGTTTTGAAACGATCCAGACGGTGCGCGACCTTGGGCAGGCGCTGGAGCGCAGCCAGCAGCACAGCCCGGCCAACACGCCACTTGACAGATAAGGGCGCTGCCAGTATAGTAGCGGCGCTACACAAAGTGAGAACGCCGATGTCGTACCGCCGGGTTGACATGACTACCACCACCACTACCGCGATGACTACCATCGCGGCATTTGTGTGTAGGAGGTAAACCGGTCAGACGACCTGAGGCTCAGTGACTTGCGCCCCCCTCCTGCAAAGGACGGGGGTTTTTTAATTGCCGGTTGCGCCTTGCAGATGGCGCGTCTCTGCAAAGCACAATCGCTACATTGCACATCGGAGGCTGTATGCTCCTCGAGCGCTATCGCGAGTTCCTGCCGATCACCGACCGCACGCCCATGCTGACGCTGAACGAAGGCAATACCCCGCTGGTCGCCGCGCCGCGCCTTGCCGCCGCCCTTGGCGTGCGCGAGCTGTTTCTGAAGTACGAGGGGCTCAACCCCACCGGCTCGTTCAAAGACCGCGGCATGGTCATGGCCGTGGCCAAGGCGATTGAAGACGGCGCAACCTCGATCATCTGCGCATCGACCGGCAATACCTCTGCCAGCGCCGCCGCCTATGCCGCGCGCGCCGGCATCGAGGCGATTGTGGTGGTGCCAGCCGGCAAGATCGCGCTGGGCAAGCTGGCCCAGGCTATGATGTACGGCGCGCGCCTGCTGGTGATTGAAGGCAACTTCGATCAGGCGCTCACCACGGTCTGCGAGCTGTCCGACCGCTTCCCGGTCACGCTGGTCAACTCGGTCAACCCATTTCGCCTGGAAGGGCAGACCACCGCTGCCTACGAGATCTGCGACGCACTGGGCGGCGCGCCCGACGCGCTGTGCCTGCCGGTTGGCAATGCCGGCAATATTTCGGCCTACTGGATGGGCTTCAAGCGCTACGCCGACGCCGGCAAGATCAGCGCGCGCCCGAAGATGCTGGGCTTCCAGGCCGCCGGCTCCGCGCCGATCGTGCTCGGTCGCCCGGTTGAGCACCCCGAGACGGTCGCCACCGCCATCCGCATTGGCAACCCGGCCAGCTGGAAGCTCGCCACCGCTGCGCGCGACGAGTCGGGCGG
>LJCR01000698.1 GCA_001399705.1 Kouleothrix aurantiaca | reverse complement strand
TCCGGCGGTTCGGTTTGCTCGTAGCGCTCGAGAATGGCGACTTCTTCTTCGGCGGCGGGGTAGCCCAGCTCCAGCCGCAGCATAAAGCGGTCGAGCTGCGCTTCGGGCAGCGGAAAGGTGCCTTCCAGCTCAATCGGGTTTTGCGTCGCCAGCACCAGAAATGGCCGCGGCAGTGCGTGCGTCGCGCCATCGATCGTCACCTGCCGCTCCTGCATGGCTTCCAGCAGCGCGCTTTGCGTGCGCGGCGTGGCGCGGTTGATCTCGTCGGTCAGCAGCACATTGGTGAAAATCGCGCCAGCGCGGAACTGAAACTCGCCCAGCTTCTGATTGAAGTAGGACAGGCCGGTGATATCGGTGGGCAGCAGGTCGGGCGTGAACTGGATGCGGCGGAACTCGCCAGCGATCGAGCGGGCCAGCGCGCGCGCCAGGGTGGTTTTGCCGGTGCCGGGCACATCCTCCAGCAGCACGTGGCCCTCGCACAGCAGCGCCACCAGCATCAGGTCAACGCAGCTTTCCTTCCCGATGATCACGCGCGCGATATTGGCGCGAATGCGGTCGGCCAGTTCGCGAACCGCCGATGCGGCAGCAACAGTCACGCAGTGCTCCTTCAAGCAATCGCGCCGCCATGGGGCGGCCAGAATGGGGCGGGTGTGGTGCGGCGGCAGTGTAGCATAGCGGGTAGGCAGTGTCAAAGATTAAGGATGTTAAAGGCATTGTTGTGCGTGCGCGCGTTGCGCCCGGCCCGTGAGCGGGCGCAAGCGCGCCGTGCACACGCGCGGGGCTGAAGCCGCCGCGCTACGAAGCGACGCTCCGTGAACGGAGCTTGACACAATCCGTAGAGCTAGCCCGCTGCTTTAGCGGCCGGGCAAAATATGGTCTCTCACAAATTAATCTGGACAGCCCACGAAGGCGGGCTTCGCCGCAATCTAGCCCGCTGCTTTAGCGGCCGGGCAAAAGCGGGCGAAGCGTGGTGCAGCCCACCCGATTGGAATGCAGCGCCCCGCCTGATGGTATAATAGCGGGCGGTTCGTGCCCCGGCGCGCCGTGCTGCGCCTGGCGGGCGCAACAGCAATCAAGTTCAGCTTTAAGGAGACACAATGACCGCGACAAGCTCACAGGCTCCAGCGGGTGAGAGCATCACGATTCAGAACGGCAGCCTGCAAGTGCCCGATTTTCCGATCATCCCCTTTGTGGAAGGCGATGGCACCGGCCCCGATATCTGGCGCGCCAGCGTGCGCGTGTTCGATGCGGCGGTTGAGAAGGCCTACGGCGGCAAGCGCAAGCTGATGTGGCACGAGGTGCTGGCGGGCGAGAAGGCCTTCAAGCAGACCGGCAACTGGCTGCCCGACGAGACGGTGGCCGATTTCCAGAAGTACCTGGTCGGCATCAAGGGGCCGCTCACCACGCCGGTCGGCGGCGGCATCCGCTCGCTGAACGTCGCGCTGCGCCAGCTGCTCGACCTGTACGTGTGTCTGCGGCCGGTGCGCTACTTCACCGGTGTGCCCTCGCCAGTCAAGCGCCCCGAGCTGGTCGATATGGTGATTTTCCGCGAGAACACCGAAGACATCTACGCCGGTGTGGAGTACCGCGCCGGCACGCCCGAGGCGCAGCAGGTGCTTGATTTCCTGAGCGCGACCTTCCCGAAAGACTTCGCCAAGGTGCGCTTTGGCGACGCCGCGAAGTCATCCGACTGGCGGCAGTTGATCGGGCAGGAGGCCGACTCGTCGGTGGATGTGGGCATTGGCATCAAGCCGGTGAGCAAGCTGGGCGCGCAGCGCCTGATCGCCGCCGCCATCCAGTATGCGATCACGCACCAGCGCCGCAGCGTCACGTTTGTCCACAAGGGCAACATCATGAAGTTCACCGAGGGCGCGTTCCGCGACTGGGGCTACGACCTTGCCGAGGGAGCGTTTGGCGACCAGTGCTACACCTGGAGCCAGTGGGAGCGCACCAAGGCCGCGCGCGGCGAGGCAGCCGCCAACGCCGAGCAGAAGGAAGCGCTGGCCAGCGGCAAGCTTCTGGTGAAGGACGCGATTGCCGACATTACCTTGCAGCAGGTGCTGACGCGCCCCGACGATTTTGACGTGATTGCGACGCTGAATCTGAATGGCGACTACCTGAGCGACGCGCTGGCGGCGCAGGTGGGCGGCATCGGCATTGCGCCGGGCGCGAACATCAACTACGTCACCGGGCACGCGATCTTCGAGGCCACGCACGGCACCGCGCCCAAGTACGCTAACCTCGACAAGGTCAACCCCGGCTCGGTCATTCTGTCGGGCGACATGATGCTGCGCTACATGGGCTGGAGCGAAGCGGCCGACCTGATCATCCAGGGTCTGGAGCGCTCAATCGCCGCGAAGACCGTAACCTACGACTTCGCGCGCCTGATGACGGGCGCAACCGAGGTGAGCTGCTCGGGCTTTGCCGATGCGATGATTAGCCACATGTAAGCGCGCCAGAACGGCGAATCAAGAACCGAGAACCAATCGCGTCAGGCGGGTTCTCGGTTCTTGATTCACACGTTGCAGGTTTGCAAGCTGACGACTGACGACTGACAACCGACGACCAGATAATTCACCGCAAAGAGCGCAAAGGGCGCAGAGAGTTGCGTGTTGCATGTTTGCAAGTTGACGACTGACGACTGACAACCGACGACCAGATAATTCACCGCAAAGAGCGCAGAGAGTTGCGTGTTGCAGGTCGAAATGTTGAAGGTTTTCACCGCAGATATCCATGCGGCTGCGCCGCACCCTGATGGATGAAAATAGAACGCGAACGGTTCTTGGTTCTTAGTTCTCGGTTCTATTTTCGTGTTAGAGGGTGCAGGCTCAATCCCAAAACCCCAGACCCTAAACCCTCATGCGGTTCCGCAGTTCCGCGGTTCTTGGTTTTCGGTTCTACAGGTGATCTTCCTCGACCGGCTCGGGCGGTCCCCAGCCGCGCTCCTCGACCACCTGGAACAGGTC
>LJCR01000697.1 GCA_001399705.1 Kouleothrix aurantiaca | reverse complement strand
CACCGGCAGCGGGGCCGCGCCGCTCAGGCAGGCGCGCAGCGAAGCCAGCCCGTAGCGCCGCGCATCCTTCACGTCGGTGATCGCGGCGTACATGGGCGGCACGCCCGGAAAGAGCGTTGGGCGGTCGCGGCGAATGGCGTGCAATACATTTTGCGTCTCGAACGTTGGCAGCAGAATCATTGCGGCGGCGAGCTGCACCGCGAAGTTCATACAGGAAGTCATGCCGTAGGCGTGCGAGAAGGGCAGCGCGCACAGCACGCGCTCGCGCCCGCGCTGCAATTCGGGCACCCACGCGGTTGTCTGCAGGGCGTTCGCCACCAGGCTGCGATGCGTATGGACCACGCCTTTCGCCTCGCCAGTGGTGCCGCCGGTGTACAGAATTACTGCCGGCGCCCCGGGATCGAGCGCGGGCAGTGGCGTTTCGGCGGGCGCGGCGGCCAGCATGCGCGCCAGCCACAGCGAGCGGCGGGCTTCGGCTTCGGGCACGCGGTGGCCTTCGCGCTCCTGCCGCAGCAGCGTAAACAGCTGGCGCTGGCCGGCTGGCAGGTATTCTTTGATGTTGGTGTAGATCACGCGCTTGAGCGGCGCAAGCTGGCGCACCTCTGCAATCAGCGGGTGGAACATGCTGAGCGCGATAATTGTGGTGGCCTGGGCGTCGGCAAGCTGGCGCACCAGCGCACCCGCTTCGAACAGCGGGTTTGCCAGCACCACCGTCGCGCCAGCGCGCAGCGCGCCATAGTAGCAAAACACCGCCTGCGGCACATTCGGCAGCACCAGCGCCACGCGCTCGCCGCGCGCAAGGCCGGCCTGCAGCAGCGCCTGTGCGCAGCGCGTCGCCAGCTCATCCAGCTCGGCATAGCTCAGTTCCGCGCCATAAAACAGCACGGCCGGCGCTTCTGGAAAATCGTGTGCGGCGCTGGCAAGCAGATCGGGAAGGGCCAGCGGCGGCACGGCAATCTCGTGCGGCACGCCGGGGTCGTAGTGCGCCAGCCAGGGGAATGTGCTCACAGGCAACCTGCTCTTTGTTTGGAGTAGCCACTGGTAAAAACAGCAGTATTGTAGCAGATAGCCGATTGCAGTGCTTGAATAAAACTATGGTAATATTACGAGGTTCCGAATACACCGCTGATCGGCTGGCCAACATAGTACCGAAGGCCTATACATAGTTTGCCGGCAGATCAGGTACGATAGTATCGAACATCCCCACCAGGCCGTGGGAAGCCTGGTTGCTTTTCCCCCCTTATTTTATCTATCGTGCCATTACCACGCGCCTAACCAGGCGCGGAATGGGTATGTTCAGTGCATGCTTTTTTAGCGCAACAAGCAGAGGAGAGCGGACAATGCAAATTGACACAACCAAACCGAGTGTCGGTCGTATCTACGACTATGTGCTGGGTGGCCACCACAACTTCGATGTTGATCGCGCAGCGGCCGAAAATATTCTGAAATTCCTTCCTTCTTACCCAACCTGGGCGCGCCTGAATCGCTGGTTTCTTCAGATGGTTGCTACCCAGTGGGCCGAGGCAGGGCACTCGCTGGTGCTGGATATTGGATCGGGCCTGCCGACGGCCGGGCATTTTCATAGCGCCATGCCAAAGGCGCGCGTGCTGTACACCGACAACGACCCAATGACGGTAGCCTATGCCAACGAGGTACTGGGCAACAACCCGCAGGTTAAGTTCCTGCTGGCCGACGCAACCAACCTGACGCCGATCCTGGCCACCGCCGACCAGTTTTTACAATCGCGGCAGGTTGCGATTGGCGTGATTGGGGTGTCGTATTTTCTGCCCGATGCGCAGATGAAAACCCTGATGCAAGGCTTGTACGAATGGGCCGCGCCTGGCAGCGTGCTGGCGATTTCGTACATCTATGTTGATCAAAATCACCCGGATTTCGTGGCCACAACCGCGAAGTATAAGAACTTTTCGGGCAGCCAGGTTTATATGCGCAGCCCAGATGAGATCGCGCAGCTTTGTGCGCCTTGGGCAATTCGCGACAATCGCCCGCTGGCCGAGATATTGGGCGTCGAGCATGTTATTGGCGAGACCGAGCGCATGGGCATGGATGCTGAGATGTTTGGCGCATTGATGGAACGCGTGAAGTAGCATGAGCGATACTCTTCTCGCCTCACTACAGCCCGCGCTTGAAAAAAGCGTGGCCGACGCCTTGAAGCGCAAGGCGATCAGCAATCGCGGCAGCTTTGCGCCGTTTCGCGTGCCAGCTACCGCCCAAACGCTGGTCGCTCACCTGCTGCGCGCGGAAAGTTCGGCCAGCACCGAAGCAGCGCGCACGCTTGGCACCGAGCTTGGCCAGGCTGGCCTGGGTTTGCCTGCCCTGCACGAGGCCCAGAACGCGGTGATCGGGCTGATTGCGCGCAGCGAGGGCGCAACACCCGAAACGCTTGATCATATCACCGGCTATTTTCGCGCGGTGGTGGAGGCGCTGGTGGCGGCCGATGATGCCGAGCTGGCGCGCCAGCGCTTGGAGATGGAGCGCGCCTACGTTAACGCGACCATCGAGCAGCGTGAGCAGGAAGCCATGCTGCGCAGTACGATCCGCGAGCTGTCGACGCCAATCATTCCCGTGTACGAGGGGATTCTGGTGCTGCCACTGGTTGGCTCGATCGATAGCCGGCGCGCCACCGAGATCACCGAGCGCCTGCTGGAAGCGATTGCCAGCTACCAGGCCGATCTGGTGATTATTGATATTACTGGCGTGCCAATCATCGACACCAGCACGGCCAACCACTTGCTGATGACGACGCGCGCGGCGGGCCTGCTGGGCTCAAAAGCGATCCTGGTGGGTATTGGCGCCGAGATCGCCCAGACGATTGTGCAGATCGGGATCGAGCTGCGCGGGCTGGTGACGCTGGCGAATCTGGAGGCCGGCATCGCCTATGCGCTGGCGCAGCGTGGCCTGGGCATCCAGCCGCTGGCCGCGCCGGCCGAGGCGCGCGCGAACAGCCGGGCCGT
>LJCR01000696.1 GCA_001399705.1 Kouleothrix aurantiaca | reverse complement strand
AGTTAACACAGTGCCCGCGAGGCCAGGCCTCGCGGGCACTGTGCTGTTTCCTGGCCCGGGTGTGTTCCGCGCTCAGCGCAGCCGATACACCCGCGCCTCGTATGGCCGCAGCGTTATCTGGGCAATTAGCTCGTTTGCATCAACTGGGTAGTTGCTAATCAGCAGCGCAGGATTGCTGGCATCCAGGCCGGCGGGCAGCGCGAACTCAGGGGCTTCGGCGGTGAAGTTCAGGATGACCAGCAGCTGCGTCTCGCCCAGCGTGCGTGTATATGCGTAGATCGCCGGGTCGTCGGGCAGCAGCAGATCGTACGCGCCGTAGACGATCACCGGGTTGGCCTTGCGCAGGCGAATAAGCTCCTGATAATAGGCAAAAACCGAGCCGGGGTCGCTGAGCTGCTGGGCAGCATTGATCGTCGTGTGGTTTGGGTTAACGGCGATCCAGGGTGTGCCGGTGGTAAAACCCGCGCTCGCGCTCGCATCCCACTGCATTGGCGTGCGGGCATTATCGCGGCTCTTGGCGTGGAGCATTGGCAACACTGCCGCGGGATCATAACCACGCTCATTCACCAGCTCGCGATAGGCATTTAAGCTTTCGATGTCGCGGTAGTCGTCGATGCTGGCAAATGGCACGTTGGTCATGCCAAGCTCTTCGCCCTGATAGATATAGGGCGTGCCTTGCAGCGTGTGCAGAAAGGTTGCCAGCAGCTTGGCCGACTCAACGCGGTAGGTGGTGTCGTCGCCAAAGCGCGAGACCGGGCGCGGCTGATCGTGGTTGGCGAGGTACAGGCTGTTCCAGCCGCCGTCGGCAAGGTCGCGCTGCCAGCGGCTCATCACGCGCTTGAGGTCGAGCAGGTCGAGGCGCTTAAAATCCCACTTGCCGATCTGCGAGCCGCTGGCGATGTCGAGGTCCATATGCTCGAATTGGAACACCATGTTGAGCGGGCCGTGCTCGCCGTGGGTCAGCTCAATACCGTGCTCAGTGGTAGCGGTGGGCGCCTCGCCAACGCTGAAGATGTCATACTTCGACAAAACCTCGCGCTTCATTTCGCCCAGATACTCCAGCAGGCGCGGGCCGTGGAACACGAATTCACCGGGAAACTGATAGCGCGCAGCAGACTGAACCGGCGCATCGGGCAGGCCGGGCGCTTTCGAGATCAGGTTGATCACGTCCATGCGAAAACCGTCGATGCCCTTGTCGAGCCACCAGCGCATCATGCTGTAGATCGCCTCGCGCACGGCCGGATTGTCCCAGTTCAGGTCGGGCTGTTTGGTGGAAAAGAGGTGCAGGAAATACTCGCCGGTGGCATCGTCGCGCTGCCAGGCCGAGCCGCCAAAGAACGATCCCCAGTTGTTTGGCTCCGCGCCATCTTTGCCGGGCCGCCAGATATAGAAATCACGGTAGGGACTGTCTTGCGAGGCACGCGACTCGACGAACCATGCGTGCTCGTCGGACGTGTGGTTGACCACCAGATCCATCAGCAGCCTGATGCCACGGGCATGCAGGCCGGCCAGCAGCTCGTCGAAGTCGGCCATTGTGCCGAACTCGGTCATGATATCCTGGTAATCGCTGATATCGTAGCCATTGTCGTCGTTGGGAGATTTATAAACCGGCGAAAGCCAGACGACATCGACGCCCAGGGTTTTGAGGTAATCGAGCTTGCCAATAATACCGCGCAGGTCGCCCACCCCATCGCCGTCGCTGTCGGCAAAACTGCGCGGATAGATCTGGTAGACAACGCTTTCTTTCCACCACGCTTTTTGCATAGCGTATGCTCCTCGTATCGCGGCACAGCGCGCAGGCACCACTTGCCTGTGCACGGCCGCCTGCTTCCGTACGGGGATGATACCGTTCAATCGCGGCGCGGGCAAGTGACGCAAAAACAGCACAGGTGAAGCAGTTTGGTGAGGGGCGACGCAGCCAGCAGCGCGCCGCATTCGCTCGCTTGGCACGTTGTGCTTGCCACCAGATCCACTGAACAGCGCGCAGCCCGGGTGCACGCATGCTGTGCAGGCCACAGGCGGTATCGAAGCGTGCTGCATCTGCTCGCGCAACAGGCTGGGTTGCTCAGTGCGCGAGCAAAAAGAAAGTTGACAAAATAAATCAAGCACTGTAAGATGCGCGGCACAACTGAAGAAGGCACAGACTCTTATCCAGAGAGGCAGAGGGACCGGCCCGATGAAGCCTCGACAACCCTGGAAAGGGCTTTGAGCTACAGTGCAAAGCGTACCGCAGCATGCACAGCTCGAAACTCGATCATTAGGGTGCCAAATCCGGCAGCACAGACTGGAAGATGAGAGGTGACGGCTGATGCCGAGGCTGTTCGCGCCTGCATGCGCGCAGCCCACGGCAGCGCACAGCGCACACATACGCTCATCGTCCACGACGATGGGCGTTTTTTGATGCCGAGCCACCGTTGTAAGCAAAGGACACAGATCATGAGCAGCCTCCCCGGCACGCAGGAAACCACAGACTGTCTCGACATCGCGCGCATTCGGCAAGACTTCCCAGCGCTTCACCAAGCAGTGAACGGCTGGCCGCTGGTGTTTCTCGACAGCGCCGCGTCGTCGCAAAAGCCGCGCCAGGTGCTGGATCTGATGGATGGACTGTATCGCTCGACCTACGCGAACGTACACCGCGGCGCGTATTGTTTCAGCCAGCGCAGCACCGACCTGTACGAGCAGGCGCGCGCCAAGATCGCCACGTTCATTGGCGCGGAATCGCCGGACCGTATCGTCTTCACGCGCAACGCCACCGAGGCGCTCAACCTGCTGGCCTACTCCTACGGGCGCACCTTTCTCCAGCCCGGCGACGAAATCGTGCTGACCGAGCTGAAGCACCATGCCAACTACCTGCCCTGGCTCCAGCTTGCGCGTGAGCGCGACCTCACCATCAAGCTCATTCCGCTCGCCGCCGACGGCACGCTCGATCTCAGTTCGCTGGACGAGCTGCTGACGCCGCGCGTGCGGCTGGTG
>LJCR01000693.1 GCA_001399705.1 Kouleothrix aurantiaca | reverse complement strand
GCGCCGACCCGCTACCAGCCCAGGGCAAAAAGCCCGCCAGTAAAGCCAAATGGCAGCCGTGGCGCAAGCGCCCGCGCGAGTCTTTGGTTGCTTGTGGCCACTGCTCGATCTTAATAATATCCTGCGCGGTGATCAGGCCCTGCAGCGCGCCTTCGCGATCGAACACCGGCAGTTTTTCCAGCCGGTGGCTGCGCAGCATATTGCGCGCATCGTCGATCGAGCCGCCGGGTTCGCCCGTCACCAGCCGCTCGCGTGGCGTCATCACGTCGCGCACCGGGCGGTTGGCGTCGGGCTCGAACAGGAGGTCGCGCGTGGTCACCAGCCCCACAATCTCGTCATTGGCGCCGCACACCAGCAGGCCGCCAATATCGTGGCGCGCAAGCTGGGCGCGGGCTTCCTGCACGGTGGCGTCGGCCGGGATGCTGTGCGGCTGCTCGACCATAAAGCCCTCGGCGCGCTTGACGCGCTCGACCTCGGCGGCCTGGCGCTCGCTTGTCATAAAGCGGTGGATCACGCCAATGCCGCCCATACGCGCCATCGCCAGCGCCATCGCCGCCTCGGTCACGGTGTCCATGTTCGCGGAGATCAGCGGCACCGCCAGCCCGATCGAGCGGCTGAATTGCGTCTGCGTCGTGACGGCGTGGCGTGAGCGGATTGATGAGCGTTTCGGCACCAGCAGAACGTCGTCGAAGGTAAGCGCCGTTTCCGGCCGAAGTTTCATTGCCATAGTTTGTTTCCTTTTCCTATTGGTCGTGCGGGCGTCGAACGCGCCGGCGCTATTATACCCTGTAGGTATAGCGGTTGCAGGATTTGCTCCACGCTCTCGGGTCATGTCGGAGTGCCGAAAGTATCCACAGATTACGCAGATCACACAGATATGAGGTTTCTCATCTGCGTAATCTGCGTAATCTATGGGTCGTTCGCGTTCCCATTCTAGCCTGGCTCAAAATTAGTTCGAACTTGACAATCATTCAAAGGGTGATATACTTCGAAACATCGAACTATTTAATGATTGGAATGATTATGGAGGAGATAGCTGTAGCCTCGGAGCCGAGCGCGCGCACATCGGCGCTGCTTCGCGAGCTGATTGGCTATATTCTGCAGCGCTCAGCCGGCGAGACCCTGCGCGTCATGAACGACGCAAACCTCTCGATGCCACAGATGGTCACCCTGCACATGCTGCGTAAATGTGGCCCGTTCACCATCTCGGTTCTGGCCGAGCGCCTGCGCCTGTCGCTAGCCGCTACCAGCCACCTTGTCGAGCGCATGGTGCAGCTTGGTTTTGTGGCCCGCACCGAAGACGCCTCCGACCGCCGCCAGAAGCAGCTGGCGCTGACGCCCGCTGGCCATGCGCTGATCGATCGCCTGGTGGCCGCCCGCCTTGCCGAAACCGACCCGATTCTCACCAGCCTGCCCGATGATCTGCGCGAGCAGCTCGAAGGGGTGCTGGAATTGGTGCTCGCACAGCTCAGGCTCGACACTGTCTAGCCCAAATATCCCGCGCCAGCGCTGGCCGAATGGCATTCCGCCGCACAAGCAGGTGCGGCCCTGCCCGGCACGGCGCTGTTTTTCGTACCGATGAAAGGAACGCCCTGATATGGCGACCACTACCCAGTCGCTGCCCACGCCGCAGCGCATCGATTATGCCAGCACGCTCGACGGGCGCAGCAAAGCCGTCATTCTGGTCGGCGTGCTGCTGGGCCTGCTGCTGGCCGCGCTGATGCTTGCGGCGCTGGTGGCGGCGCTGTGCGGGCCGATCACGCGCTTTGTGGAGGGCTGGCAGCCGGCCTACCTCGTTGGCGCGAGCTTGCTGATCGCGCTGGAAGCCGGCGTGATTCACATGGCCTTTCGCCGCGGGGCGATGTGGTTCGACGAGCTAGTGCGCTACCTGGTGCCCGAGCTGTTTGTGATGGCGGTGCTGATGCGTGTCGCCACAGCGCTGGCGCGCGGAAATTTGCTCGATCAGGCGCGCGCCTGGCTCTACGATCCGCTGAGCGTGTTCGACATCGGCTTTATGTTTGCGCTCATGCTGGGCTTTCTGGTCGGCGTGTTCGCCCACGCAATTGTAAGCGACCTGCTGGTGCTGGAGCCAAGCGATGCCGAGGCCAATCTGCGCGTGCGCGACGACATGCAGCATGCGGTGACGGTTGCGACTCAGGACCGGCACGCAGCCCTGCGGCGCATAGGCGCGCGCTTTGTGCAGGGCGGCGCGCTGCTGCTGGTGGCGCTGGCGATTGAGGCAGTGAATATTGAGCAGATTAGCGCGCCGGGGTTGCCGCCTTCGGCCTTGAGCAGCATCGCGGCGCTGATCTACTTCACCTGCGGCTTTTTGCTGTATAGCCAGGCTCGTTTGGCGCTGCTGCGCTCGCGCTGGCAGCTTGATGGCGCGCATGTTGCCGCCGAGGTACCGCGCCGCTGGTCGCGCGTGAGCTGGCTGATCATTGGTGGGGTGCTGGGTGTGTGCGCGCTGCTGCCACGCGCATATGGTCTGGGCCTGCTGGGCACACTTCAGCGCTCGATTGGCCTACTGGGCTATGGCATTGCGCTGGTGGGCTACGCGCTTACAACGCTCATTAGCCTGCTGGCGGTGCTGCCGTTGCTGCTGATTTCGTGGCTTTCTGGCCGCAGCGCAACCAGCACTGCACCCCTCGATCTGCCGCAATTCCCGCCGCCACCCGACGCGCCGCCGCCCGCCGTCTACGAGCCGAGTCTGGGCGCGTCGCTGATTTTCTGGACATGCATGGCGCTGCTGGCGATCTATGCCGTCTCGATTGTGGTGCAGCGCAACCCCGCGCTGGTGCGCGCGCTCACGCAGCGCGGCCCGATTATGTGGTTGTTGAAGCGGCTCGGCTGGCTGTGGCGCGACACGCGCGCCTGGGCCGGGCAGGCTGCCGAGCGTGCGCGCAGCTTGCTGGCGCGCCCTGTCGCCACACGCCAGCGGCGAATCCCATCGCTGCGGCTTGGCCGGCTTGCGC
>LJCR01000694.1 GCA_001399705.1 Kouleothrix aurantiaca | reverse complement strand
GCCTCGGCTGGCAGGCCGCCTTCGCCCTCGGGCCATGGAACGAGCGCCAGAAAATAACCCTTTCGCAGTGCCAATTCTGGCGAAGCCGCCACAGCGCCGCAAAGCACTATGCCATCGCCATGCGCGACGAGCGAGCAATATCAACGACAATGGGTTTGACCAGCCGCTCAAAATCCGCATAGCTAATCTGTATGGTTTCGCTATGCGTACCGGCCTGGAAAACGATCGCCTGGTCCAGAGTCAGGCTGCGGTCGACATAGACCGCCAGCCCATACATGTTGCCGAATGGCGGCATCGCGCCAAGCTCGCAGTCAGCGAAACGATCGGCGAACTCGTGCTCGCTGGCCAGCCGCAGCCTGCTTGGCCCAACACGCGCTTGCACCTTGGCAAGGTCGGCCCGGTGGCTGGCCGGCAGCACCAGCATAATCAGGTCGCCATCCGCGATCGCCATCACCACTTTAGCGACAAGCTGGCCGGGCAGGTACTCGCTCGCGGCTACGCCCTGGGCGGTGTAGGCGACCCGATGGTGCTGCATCATAAATGGCACCTTGTTATCGCGCAGATACGCTCGGAGCTTGTCCTGGCAGCTCACCCCTGCCTGCACAATCAGCTGGTTGTCGACATCAGCGACACCCCGGGCCGACCATGCCGCTTGTTCGGCAGCTGCGCGCTCTTCCCAGGCGCGCACAGTGCCGCGCAGCACCACCCTCCCGCCATGAGTCTCAACCTGAACACCGTGCGCATCCACGATCGCGCTGCGCTGGAAAGCCGCCTTGATCGTGGCTGCAACCTCTGCCGGCTCTACGGCCGGCCGCACTGCTATCAGGTTCGTCACCCCTTTTACGCCCGTTAGCCCGCGCACCGCCCGCGCCGCAGCCAGCTTCTGATGGTGGCTCTCCACCGTGCCCTCAAGCTTGATCCAGCCATCGCTCACAGCAACGGTGATGCCCTGCTTCGGCACCCAGACATCCCACTCCAGCGCCAGCAGCGCTGCCCGCGCAATGTCGCTGTCGGTCCGCACATTGTCGCCTGGCAGTCGCACCGCGATCTCGTTTGCAACGGCGCGAACGCCCGCCACCCGTTTGGCCACATGCTCGGCAGTCCACTTTTCGACGTAGCTTGGCACGTAGCCGCTCAGCGTCACTACGCCGTCCTCGGCCGCGACGTCGATCGCGGCAGCATCGATGCTTGCCTCCCAGGCCAGCTCGTCGATGACATCTTGTTTCAGCATACTATCCGTCTTCATGATCGTGATCTCCTCTGCTAACGCGACCCAATAGAAGGGTTTGTTCGTCCTTATAGAGCGGTTTCCCGATCGATTGAGCGAGCGTTGGTTTTCACCACGGCATCAGAGGGCCGAAGGCCTGCTGATCAGCTCAGCGCGCAGATCACACAACACGGCTTCAGCGATCTCGATCGCCGCACGTGGGCGCCCAGCTGCCTGCGCGCAGCGCCGCAGCAGCCCCAGCCGCTCCGGCTGTGCCAGCAGCCGCTCGACCGCCAGGGGCAGCAATTCGATCATACGCAGCTGCATCCCCGCGCCAGCGCTCACCACATAGTCGGCGTTCCATTCCTCCTGGCCTGGAATTGGGCTAACCAGCATCAGCGGCGTGCCGCGCCCCAACGCCTCGCTGACGATCAGCCCGCCCGCCTTGCTAATCACCAGATCGCTTGCTGTCACAATATCGTCAACATACGAGATCTGGCCCAACGCCCGCAGCCGCAGGGCGCGGCCGTCGCCAAGCCCTGCCCGTTCCTCGCTCAGGGCAGTATTGCGGCCGGCTATAACCGCCAGCGTGCCCACAATATCGCGCGCCAGCAAGCCTTCTACCACCAGCCGCACCCGCTCGGCATCCATGCCCCCGCCGAACAGGCTGATCAGCGGGCGATCAATGGCGAAGCCGTAGCGCGCGCGCATCTCGGCCGGCGATTTCGGGCCGGCAATCGCGGGATCAATCGGGATGCCGCTGATGTGAATGATCGCCGGCGCGACCCCACGGGTAATCAGCTGCTCGCGCGTCACATCGCTTGCGACAAAGTAGCCATCGATGCCGGGCATTGCCCAGAAGCAGTGTGCTACAACATCGGTGACAACGCAGTAGATCGGCGGCGGCAGCGCTCCACGCCGCTTCAGGCGCAGCAGCAGCTCGACCGGCAGGAAATGCGTGCAGACGATTGCATCGGGCGCGAAGCGCGCAAGCAGCCGGGCCAGGCCAGTCACGCCGGGGCGCTCGACCAGGCTGCGCACTCGATTGGCCACCTCGACCCATTCCGGATCGCTGATGTTGGTTCCCTGGTAGAACAGCCGCCAGAGCGCGGGCGCGCGTTCGCTTAGCTCGCGATAGGATTGGCTGTAGGCCCGCCGGAACACCCGGCTGCCGTAGTCGAGCGTATCTTCCACCCGAGCATCGCAGCCCGGCTTGCGCGCAAATGCGGCCGCCAATGCCGCAGCGGCGCGCTGGTGCCCGCTTCCTACCGAGGCATGTAAGATCAGAATACGAGGCATAGGCTTGTGGCCTTTCGCACGCGCCGTGCTGGCGCAGCCGCGCGCCACCGATGGCGGCAGTCGGCGCTCGTGGCTGGCCCACCACGCCGCCTCCCCTAGGCTGATGTTGCGAACGTCGCAGGCCTTAGCCGCCTACAAGCTGATACGGCTCGGCGACTGGGGAGAGTTGCGCCTCCATGTCGCGAACGTGCAGCAGCGTTCGCACCACAGCGTCGGCGCTCAGGCTGATCGAGTCGATACCCTGTGCGACCAGGAACTCGGCAAAATCGGGGTAGTCGGATGGAGCCTGGCCGCAGATTCCGACCTTGGCCCCGCAACGATGCGCGGTTGCAATCAGCTCGGCGCAGGCGCGTGTTACCGCACCGTTCCGCTCGTCAAACAGCGGCGCCACCACCGTGGAGTCGCGATCAACACCCAGCGTCAGCTGCGTCAGGTCGTTCGAGCCAATCGAGAAGCCGTCGAACAGCCC
>LJCR01000692.1 GCA_001399705.1 Kouleothrix aurantiaca | reverse complement strand
GGTTATGCTCCAAGCACGCCGGCAGGTCGGGGTCGCCGCTGAGGATGGGCTGCAACACGCTCACCAGCGCGGCGGGCGAGGGCGGCGGCGGTGGGCGGCGAAAAAAGCGCTCGACCATGCCGAACTTCCAGGCGCGCTCGACTATCATTAGCAGCGCCAGCGTGGCAAGCAGGAACGTCACGACAGCACCTCGAAGGTGCCGCCGCGGATCAGGCGCAAGCGCCGGCCGCGCCACTCGATGGTGTCGCCAGCCAGCAAGCCGGCGATGACTTCCAGTGGGCCGAACAGCGCCACCGCCAGCACCAGCGGCCAGCGCCCGAGTGGCGTGCTGCGCTTCAGCACGGCGCGTTCGCACCAGGCGTAGCCACCCGCGAAGCACAAGAGCGCGCTCGCCAGCGCACTCCAGCCCGCCCGATTCCTGCGCAACAGCGCCAGCCCGAGCAGCAGCGGCACGATCAGGTTGCCCGCGCTGCCCAGCGTCGAGGCGGCCTGCTCGCGCCGCGTCATAAAGGGCACCAGCGCCATGCGCGGCATCACGAACCAGCGGCGCATCTGCGCGTGGAAGGCGGCCAGTGTGGGAAATGTATTATCGACGTCGTAGATCAGGGGCGTTTGCTCGGCGCGCAGCCTAAGCGCGCGAACCCGCCGCGCCATCTCGTGGTCATCGCCGAAGTGATCCTGCAGGCGCTCCATCCCGCCGGCGGCATCCCACACCGTTCGGCGCAGCGCAAAGCAGTGCCCGGTGATGGTGAATGGCTCGGCCAGCCAGGTGAGCGGGATGTAGCTCAGCAGGGCGTTCGCATTCACAAAAGCGCTCATCAGCGCCGAGGGCGCATTCGACCAGTTAGTGTAGCAGGCCACCCCGAATGTCGCGCCGACGCCGGGCTGGAACAAGGGCGGAATGAGAATACGCAGCGCGTCGGGCCGCAGTGCGATATCGTCATCTACACACACATATGCCGCGCCGGTAGCGTGTGGCAGCGCCGTCGTGATCTTGGTGATCTTCGAGGCGAGCACGCCATCATCGGGCGGGGCAAGAATGAGCTGCGCGGACCAGCGTGGGTGCTTGGCCATGAGTGCGCGCACAAGCGCCTGAGACGCGGTGTCGGCAACATCGCACACCAGCAGGTGTTGCTGCGGCGCAGGGTAATCGAGCGCGGCGCGCGTGCGCAGCGTGGCCTGCAGGTCGTGCGTGGCGCGCGTGACCGGCTGGATGAGCGTGACAGCAGGCCATTCCTCTGGCGCGGGCGGCGCGGCGCGGCGGAAAAAGCGCGCCACGGCCAGCAGCTTCAGCGCGCGGTCGGCGGCGTAGAGCAGCGCCAGAACCAGGGGCAGGCGGGTGAGAAATGTTTTGAGTGTTGTGTTTTTTGGCATAGTGGTGAATTAGGTGAAAGAGTAACAAGATGACAAGATGACTGGGTGACAAGATGACAAGATGACCGGATGACAAGATGACAAGATGACAAGATGAGCGCATCCTGAGTAGGCCGCAGGCCGTATCGAAGGGTGCGCGCTCCGTATTTCAACCCTCTGTGTCTCTGTGTCTCTGTGATTCATTTCCTGGTCGTCGTTCGTCCGTCGTCATTCGTCGCGTTAAAACACCAGTGCCGCCGCGCCCAGCGTGAGGCCCGCGCCGGTGCCGATCAGCGCCACGCGCTGGCCGCGCTCAACCCGCCCGGCCGCGACGGCTTCCGCCAGCGCCAGCGGGATCGACGCGGCGATGCAGTTGCCGCGCACCGCCAGATTTGAAAAAACCTGCTCGGGCGCGAAGCCAAGCCGGCGCGTCAGCTGTTCGACGCCGTGGCGACTGGCCTGATGCGGGATCACAACGTCGGTGGCGGAACGCTGCCAGCCCACCTGCGTGAAGAATTCATCCAGAAACGGCGCGATCAGGCGCGTCGCTTTCTTGAAAATCGCCGGCCCATCCATATGAAACATATTCTGCTCGCGTGTCGTGGCCGGGTCGTTCGGGTGGTGCAGCGATCCGCCACCGGGCAGGCGCGCCAGGTCAGCGCCGCTGCTGTAGGTGGCGAAGCGCGCGCCCCACAGCGCGCTCGGCTCGCCCGGCTCGGCGCGCGTGATGACAGCGGCGGCAGCAGCGTCGCCAAATAGCACCGCGCTTTCGCGCTCGCGCGGGTTGCGCGAGTGCTGGGCCGTTTCGCTGCTGACGATCAGCACGCGGCGGTAGACGCCGGCATGAATGAACTGCGCGGCGGTGTGCAGGGCGAACAAAAAGCTCAGGCAGGTCGCATTCACGTCGAAGCAGGCGCTCGCGCCGTCGGGCGCGCCCAACTCGCGCTGGAGCAGCGCCGCCGTGCAGGGTATCGTCTGGTGCGGCGCGCTCGATGCGCCAATGATCGCGTCGAGGTCGGCCGGGCGCAGGCCAGCATCGTCGAGCGCGCGCGCAGCGGCGGCCGCGCCCATGCTCAGCGCCGTTTCGTGCGTGACATAACGGCGCTCGCGCACGCCAGTGACCTGCTCGATCCAGCCGCTGGGGATGTCGAGTGTATGTTCAAGCTCAGCGCTGGTGACGATGCGCTGGGGCAGGCAGGCGCCAAGGCCGGCGATTTTTACTGGCAGCATGCGCGTTCCTTTCGAGATAGATGATGGCTGATACAGCGCGCGAGAAAGCCAAGAATAACAGAACCGGGCAGTGAGCAGTCGGCAGTATGCAGGTGGCAGTCGGCGTTCGGTCAGCACCCTGTAACCTGCAACCGCACGAGGGTTTCGGGTCTGGGGTTTTGGGATTACGCCTGCAACGTGCAAACGTGCAACCTGGAAACCTATAACCCAAAACCTCTGTGCCTCTGTGTCTCTAACACGAAAATAGAACCGAGAACTAAGAACCAAGAACCGTTCGCGTTCTATTTTCATCCATCAGGGTGCGGCGCAGCCGCATGGATATCTGTGGTAAAGGTTTCTGTCGTCCTTGTTGGTGGTGGCGCTTCAGGTTCAAACAATCCGCGCAATCAGCT
>LJCR01000695.1 GCA_001399705.1 Kouleothrix aurantiaca | reverse complement strand
GTGCTAGCTTCCGCTCATACCTGGCGCTTCGCGCTTGCTCTGCCAGATCGCCCAGGCCAGCGCCGCGATGCAGACGAGCATTGAGATGATTGTGCCAATGCCGATGCCCTGGCCGGGCACGCGTATGGAGACAATAATCGGCGCGATGATCAGCGAGACCAGGTTGATCACCTTGATCATCGGGTTGAGCGCCGGGCCGGCTGTATCCTTCAGCGGGTCGCCGACGGTGTCGCCCACCACGGCAGCCTTGTGCGGCTCGGAGTGCTTGCCGCCGTAGTTGCCTTCCTCAATATACTTCTTGGCATTGTCCCACGCGCCGCCCGCGTTCGACTGGAACACCGCCATGAGCTGGCCCGAGAGGATGATGCCGGCCAGGAAACCGCCCAGCGCCTCGACGCCCAGCAGGAAGCCGACAATCACCGGCACCAGCACGGCGATCAGGCCCAGGCTAACCAGCTCCTTCTGCGCGGCGGTGGTCGAAATGCTCACGGCGCGGGCGTAGTCGGGCAGCTTGGTACCTTCCATAATGCCGGGGATCTTGAACTGGCGGCGCACCTCGTTCACGATCTCGGCCGCTGCGCGCGCCACTGCGCGGATGGTCAGCGACGAGAACAGCAGCGGCACCGCGCCACCGATCAGCAGGCCGATAAACACCATTGGCGAGGCGACATTGATGCCCGCCAGCGGCGTCTGGCCAAGCTGCGTCTGCACCTTGCCGGTGTCGGTGAGGAACGAGCCAAACAGCGCCACCGCCGCGATCACAGCCGAGCCGATTGCAATGCCCTTGGTGACGGCCTTGGTCGTGTTGCCCACCGCGTCCAGGTCGTCCATGACGTTGCGGGCATTCTTGTCGAGCCCGCTCATCTCACCAATGCCGTTGGCGTTGTCCGAAATCGGGCCAAACGAGTCCATCGAGATGGTGTTGCCCGTGAGGGTGAGCATGCCAATGCCGGTGAGCGACACGCCGTACAGAATCGCAGTGAACTGCGTCGCGGCCGGCTCGCCCGAGTAGATCAGCACCGACGACAGGATCGACGCGGCGATCACAACCACCGCCCACACGCTCGACTCGAAGCCCAGCGCCAGGCCGGAAAGGATGTTGGTAGCCGAGCCAGTCAGCGAGGCGCGGCTGGTTTCCTTCACCGGGCTGAAGTGCGTGCTGGTGAAGTATTCCGTCACTTTGTCGAGCACGATCGCCAGCAGAATGCCCGCCACCGTCGCCATGAACGGCCGCCAGTCCACCGCGCCGGTGTTCGGGTCGATCATATAGAACAGCGTCACAACGGCAAAGCCGATCACCGAGATCACGGCCGCCAGGTAGAAGCCGTTGTTCATGGCGCGCATGGCGTTGCGGGTGCGCTCGTCGGTGCGAACGATTGTGTTGCCGATCACCGAGGCAATCACACCAATGCCGCGCAGGATGAGCGGGAAGATCACAAAGCGCATGTCGTACTGGCCGTCGCCAAGCGCGCCGCGCGCCACGTCGCCCAGCACCAGGCCCAGGATCAGCGCCGACACAATCGTGACCTCGAAGCTCTCGAACACGTCGGCGGCCATGCCGGCGCAGTCGCCGACGTTGTCGCCCACAAGGTCGGCGATCACCGCCGCGTTGCGCGGGTCGTCCTCGGGAATGCCAGCCTCAACCTTGCCCACAAGGTCGGCACCGACGTCGGCAGCCTTGGTGTAGATGCCGCCGCCCACGCGCATAAACAGCGCGATCAGCGAGCCGCCGAAGCCAAAGCCCAGCAGCGCATCCGGCGCGGCAATGCCGAACACCATGAAGATCAGCGTGCCGCCGAGCAGGCCCAGACCAACGGTGAGCATGCCCGTCACTGTGCCCGAGCGATAGGCAACCTGCAGGGCCGGGTTGTAGCCCTTGCGCGCGGCGGCGGCGACGCGCACGTTGCCTTCTACGGCCACGTTCATGCCCACAAAGCCCACAGCGTACGAGAACAGCGAGCCCATCAGGAAGGCGATCGCGCGCCCAACCGCCACCCAGGCGGTCGCGCCGCTGCCAAACACCTCGGTGGCCTCCTGCGTGGGCGGGATGATCAGCACGCTCGCCGCCAGCACAAAGGTCAGAATCCCAATCAGGATCATAATGGTGCGGAACTGGCGGCTCAGGTAGGCATTGGCGCCATCCTTGATAAAGCCCCATACTTCCTGCATGCGCGCGGTGCCTTTATCTTGCGAGAGAATCTGGGCGCGAAGGATAAAGGCATAGGCGATACCCAGGATGGCGATGACCAGCACCACCAGCACTGCGCCTTTCTCGAAACCCGTTAAGCCCGCCATCAATTCCGGCATAGATCGACTCCTTCAAATTGGCTGAATGCGTATCTCATATTGGGATGCGAATGGGCTGCATTGCCCACAAGTGCTTCGATGCGCGTTTCTCCTTTTCTATCCGTCTGCGTACTGGTTCCGCGCAGCGCTCTGCCTGAATTTCACCCCAGTGCGGCGTGCCGGAAGAAACAGCGCGCCAGCGCATACACACGAACCGGTGCTGCTACTGCTGCAGGCGCAACCGCTCGGTGCGCACCGCGAGCCTTTTTGGTACTACCATTGGGAGGCGCCGTATTGTAGCATAGGGCTGTTTAGCGTGCAATCGGCGCATTTTTCAGATCTTTCGCCATCCGTGGCACGCAATATGCTATAAGAAAAGGCAGACAAACTGATGTAGCGACGGGCATCAGCAACGCTACTGGGCACGAAAGGCGTTGGTTAGAACTACACCGTTGCTCCCCTGAAGCGGCTGCCGTGAGGCAGCCGTCCTCTTTTTTATGCCAGAAGTCAGAAGTCAGGGGTCAGGAGTCAGCAGATACGATTTCGCAGCGCGCCTCTGGCCTCCTTGTGTATGATCACGCGAGCCATGCAGAAATCAGGAAAGAATTTCCGCATTGTGATAACCAAACCTATTCCCCATCCCCCACCCCCTGCGCCGAAAGCGCGCCCGCCAATGTGCGCCACAGGGC
>LJCR01000691.1 GCA_001399705.1 Kouleothrix aurantiaca | reverse complement strand
ATATAGATGTCCGCCGATTGTACCAGCGCCCTTAAAGCCAAGCATCTCGGCGAGTTCGCCGTATGTCATCGTTTGCCGGTTGTGTGCTTTGCTTATCAAGATTTGCCAGATTTGCAAAGCGCGTCTCGGGCGTGTCGGATTGTCAGAAAACCACTGCGGCATCGGGCACCTCCTCTATAACTCGTTTGTAGTCTGCTTACTTCGTCGCCCCCTCCACAATCGTAATCTCTTCCTCGGTCAGCCCATACAGCTCGTAGACCAATTTATCAATTTGCTTGTCGGTCGCGTCGATTTGCCGTTGAAGCATTGTCTTTTCCTGGCTGGTCTTCGCTGCCGCCACGCGCTTGTGAAGGTCAAGCATCCGCTCGACAAGGGCGACCATATCGTCGTGGCGCTTCTTGTCGGCGGGGTCGTCGAAGTTGATTGTGCGAATGGGGAGTGCGTTAATATCCTTTGGATTGAGTTTAGGAAAAATATCTTTTCCAAAATTTGGTAAAGTCAGGCCGCCATACCAACTAATCAACTTAGAGTTCACAATTCCCAACAAGAAGCGCGCGTTTAGTTGGGTTGTACCATCTATTTTGAAGGGAGTTATGCTGTGCCCGTAATACGCTGTTTCCTCAGCTAGGACTGCTTGTATTCGTTTCCCTTTACCGGGCACTTCACGAAATAGTAGACGTTCTCCTTCAAAAAATCGTGGCTCACGAGGCGCGGCCAGCCAAGAACCGTATTGTAGCCACTCACCACTCCAGCCTAAGCTATACCTAGCTACGTCTTTTCCTGCGAGCCATCTTCCACTACTATCATCTACTTTTTCGGAGTGATGGTATCCCCTCTCGGCAATCAACTCTGGCGACTGACCTGTATATTTATCATAAGGAGTTATTCCCTGTGTTAGGTCGCCAAATCGAGACAAAGGCTCCCCGACCTGTCGTATCATCGCTACAAGTTTTCCCATACCGGGGCGGAAACGATAGTCAACGACTAGACCATCAGAAGACAACCACGCACTAGTAGATAAGGCCCACTCCTCAGCACCTTGCTCGATATTTAAGGTATTTACGGCTGCGCCCCTTTGAAAGACGAATACAACCGTATTAACAACCACGCCCTTGAAAACGTTCTCGCCACAAACCTTGAGGCGGTCAAAACCTGCTGTCTCTGAGATAAGTTTGCGGAGCGGTTCGCAATTTTCGAGTTGTAACCACAACTCGGGAGTAATAAAACTCACATATCCCTGCGATTTAGTGAGTAGTAGAGCTTTCTCGATGAAATAGATATAGCTGTCGAACTTATACCTATAAGCGGCATAGTGCGTGCGGATGTAATGTTTTTGTACGTCGTCAAAAAAAGCACCGTACGGTGGGTTACCAATCACCGCGTCAAATCCACCTGCGCGCATAATTTCAGGGAAGCCTTCCTCCCAATCGAAGACGTTGATGCGGTACTGCTCCTCTTCGCCGAGCAACGTCATCTCCTGCTGGTCGTAGAAGTCCGACCCAATCAGGGAGTTGCCACACTTGATGTTGTTCTCCAGGCTCGGCAGCGCCCGCTCTTGAAACATCCGCATCTGCGTGCCCAGCGTTGCGCTATTCTCGCCTTCGAGCACCTTCAGCGAGAGCGACAGCTTTGTGACCTCCACCGCCTGCGCGTCGATGTCTACACCATAGATGTTGTTCAGCAGGATACGCTTACGCTCGGCACTGGTTAGCCGCCACTCGCCGCTTGGTCCTTGAACCAATTCCTTCTTGTGCTTGGTCGGCCCAGCAGCGACGTACTGCGCGAGGTGCCAATCGAGCAGGTGCTGGTACGCGCCGAGTAGGAACGACCCCGAGCCGCAGGCCGGGTCAACGATGCGCAGCTTGGCGGCATCTTTCGGCGTTTTGCCTTCCAGCAGCGTGCCCACCGTATGCTTGACGATGTACTCGACGATGTAGGCCGGCGTGTAGTAGACCCCGCCAGCTTTGCGCACCTCTGGCTTTTCCTCCACCACCGCCTCGTGTTTGGCGTTCAGGTGGATAACCTTGCCAAGGAATTGCTCGTAGACGCGGCCCAGCAGCTCAACCGGCATCACCGAGAACTCGTAGGGGCTGTCGGGGTAGTAGAGATTGCGGATGACCTTCTTGAGTGGCTCCTCGTCGATATAGAGACCCGGCGTCAGGCCGTCCGGGTCATCACGGCCTTTCTCCTTCGCAAAGTGGAACAGCCCGGAGTTGTAGCGGTCGTCGGCGCGGCGGAACTGCTCGACGAGTTGCTTGTACACCTGGCCGCCACCCAGTAGCCCCTGAAGCTGTCCATAGGTCTCGATGCCCCGGTCCTCGGCAATCCGCAGGAAGATGATGCGGTCGAGGGTCATCTGCACCGCGTAGTTCAATTCGCGCTGCGACAGCTCGGGGTTCCAGATGGCGATGTTCTTGGCAAGCAGCTCGCGCCAGCCTTCAATCTCGTGCAAGAAGGCCGTGTCAACGGTGGTCGCGCCTTTGGGGGCTTTCTGCTCCTGGGCAAACCGCTCCAGCGAGCCGCTGAGCACCGCCTCACGCGAGAACAGCTCCGTAATCGTATCCCACTTCTCGGCGTACTCCGTGTAGGGGATGTAAAACATTCGCGCGACTGTGGGCTTGTCGGTCTTGTCGGGTTCAACGCGGCAGTCGTAGACGACGAACTCCTCGAAATCGGTGAGCACACTCAGTGGCAGCGTCGCCGACCAGGCGTACCGCCGGAGCTGGAAAGCTGGGCTAGTATCGTCCTTGAGATTGACCGAAGGCTTTTTGGCTTCCACAAAAAACTTGGGTGTACCGCCAAGTTGGAACAGGTAATCGGGAGCTTTGGTCTTGTCGCCAATCTTCATCGAGTATTCGAGGACCACCTCGCGGAAGGCCGCCGCAGCACCGCCACGGTTGCCGATGTCCCAGCCGAGCGCGCCAAACAGCGGGTCGATGAACTCCTGGCGGGTTTGCGTTTCGTTATAGAGTGGGGA
>LJCR01000690.1 GCA_001399705.1 Kouleothrix aurantiaca | reverse complement strand
CCGCGGCCAGCGTGGCCTCTGCGGCGGCGCGGTGGTCGGGATGGTTGATATAGGTTGGGCCGTAGAAAAAGCGTGGGTCGCAGGTCACAACCGTGTCGGGCCGCACGCGCCGGATCTCGCGGGCAATTGCCAGGCGCCCGTCGATGCGGCCAAGAAAGCAGTAGCTCGCCACATTGAACAGCGCGCCGGCGGCCTGCTGCTCGGCGCGGCGTAGTTCCGCCAGCACCGCCGGTGTGAGCGACGGGTCGCGGCTGCCGCTGTTGCCGTCGGTGAGCAGGCAGTAGTGCAGCTCGGCACCGAGGCGCGCCCAGCGCGAGATCAGGCCGCCAGCCATGAATTCGATATCGTCGGGATGGGCCATCACGGCAAGCACGCGCCGTGGCGTAGGTAGGGTCGTCATCACACTTCCTGTAACATAACTGATCCTCTTGCGCGTATGATAGCACTACCAGCTGCGTTGTGCGGGCAGAAACCGCGTATAATATCTCAACCTGTTCCGTGGCGGCGCGCCCGCATCGGCGTACTGGCTGCCTGTGTTTCGCTGAACAGCCGTTTGTGGCTTTGAAGAACGCTCCGGCGTTCATAAGCTGGGTGGAACAACCTGGAATTGCACTCCGCAATTGCACGAAGAGAAAGGATGAGTCCTCCAATGTCAACGGAGACGCTGACCATCACCGATAATCGGACTGGCAAGGCCTACGAGGTGCCAATCGCGAATGGCGCGATTCGCGCCAGCGATCTGCGCCAGTTGAAGATCGAACCGAACGACTATGGGCTGATGAGCTACGACCCCGCGTTTACAAACACAGCCTCGACCAAGAGCGCGATCACCTACCTCGATGGCGACGAAGGCATTCTGCGCTATCGTGGCTACCCGATCGAGCAGCTTGCCGAGAAGAGCACGCACCTTGAGACGGCCTACCTGATTCTGAATGGCGAATTGCCGACGGCGTCGCAGCTCAGCAATTGGGAAACCGAGATCAAGAAGCACTGGTTTATTCACGAAAATATCAAGCACCTGATCGACGCATTCCGCCACGACGCGCACCCGATGGGTATGTTCATCAGCGCGGTTGGCGCGTCGTCGAGCTTCCACCCCGAGTCGGCGCAGATCTTCGACCCGGCCATCCGCAACGAGCAGATCGTGCGCCTGATCTCGGAAGTGCCGACGATCGCCGCCTTTTCGTACCGCCACATCCGCGGCCTGCCGGTTGTCTACCCCGACGACGAGCTGAGCTATGCTGGCAACTTCCTGAGCATGATGTTCCGCCGCTCGGAGCTGCGCTACAAGCCCAACCCGGTGCTTGAGCGCGCGCTCGATGTGCTGTTCATCCTCCATGCCGACCACGAGCAGAACTGCAGCACCAACACCATGCGCGCGATTGGCTCGGCGCACGCCGACCCGTATGTGGCGCTGGCCGGCGCGGCCGCCGCGCTCTACGGCCCGCTGCATGGCGGCGCGAACGAGGCCGTGGTGCGCATGCTCACCAAGATCGGCAGCACCAAGAACATCCCGGCCTTTATCGAGAGCGTCAAGAAGGGCGAGGGCAAGCTGATGGGCTTTGGCCACCGCGTGTACAAGAACTTCGACCCGCGCGGCAAGATCGTCAAGCAGCTGGCCTACGAAGTGTTCGAGGTGACGGGCCGCAACCCGCTGCTCGACGTGGCGCTGGAGCTGGAGCGCATCGCGCTGGAGGATGAGTACTTCATCTCGCGCAAGCTCTACCCGAACGTCGACTTCTACTCGGGCCTGATCTACCAGGCGATGGGCCTGCCGACGCCGTTCTTCCCGGTGCTGTTCGCCATCCCGCGCACGGTGGGCTGGCTGGCGCAGTGGGTCGAGCTGCTGAACGACCCCGAGCAGAAGATCGCCCGGCCGCGCCAGCTCTACGTAGGTGAGCCCGAGCGCGATTACGCGCCGATCAGCGAGCGCTAAACGCTGCTTTGGCTTTTGGGCCCCGATACAACGCCAGGGAGTGCTGTAGCGCTCCCTGGCGTTTTGTTGTGCGAGGCGACGATGGCGAGTAAGCTGCTCTTCGCTGTAACTCTCAATCCGCGAAAATACTGGCGCAGTAAAGTGGTCAGGCCGAGCCAGTATAGAGGCCCTAGAACTCGCCCAGGTCGCGGAAGCGCACGCGCTCAAGCAGCACAAAGCTGAGCGTGGTGGTGAGCATAAGGACGGTGCTGAGCGCCAGCGCGCGGCCGTAGTTCAGCGCGCCGGGCAGGCCCAGCAGCCGGTCGATCACCACCGGCACGGTCTGGTTTTCCGGGCGGGCCAGCAGCAGCGCCGCGCCAAACTCGCCAATCGACACGGTGAAGGCGAACACCGCGCCCGCCAGCAGCGCCGGGAAGAGCAGCGGCAGGTCGATTTCGCGCAGCACGCGCAACGGGCTTGCGCCCAGCGCCCGGGCCGCCTCGCGCAGCCGTGGGTCGAGGCCGCGCAGGGCCGGCAGCAGCGAGCGCACCACAAACGGGAAGGCCAGCAGCGCGTGCACCGCCGGGATCAGCCAGGGCGACGCGATCAGGGTGATTGGCGGGCGGCTGAACACGATGATATAGCCCAGGCCAAGCGTGATCGCGCTGGTGCCGAGCGGCAGCATAAACAGCGGGTCGAGCAAGGCGACGACCGACCACCGACCGCCGACCACCGACCATTTTCGCCGTGCTTGTCGGTCGCCAGCCGTCGGTCGTCGGTTCAGCAGGTATGCGCCCGGCACGCCTACCCCCAGTGCAAGGGCGGTTGCGGCCAGCGCAAAGCGCAGCGAGTTGCCAATCGCGGTCAGCGGCGGCACAAAAAACGAGCCGCGCGTGCTGTTTTGGTTCAGGCGGGTGTAGTAATCCAGGGTCAGCGCCGCCGTGCCATCCGCGCCAATTTCCACCAGCGAGCGCAGCGCCAGCGCCAGCAGCGGCGCGGCGATCAGCAGCAGCAGAATGGCAATATTCGCGCCGACCAGAACACGCTCGCGCCAGGTGCGGAT
>LJCR01000069.1 GCA_001399705.1 Kouleothrix aurantiaca | reverse complement strand
CGCGGCCCCCGCACAATGCGAGGGCCGCGCTGGTGTTTTTGGATCCTGCCGAGAGCTACTGGCCCATTGCCGACTGCGGCTGAGCGCTGGCAGCCGGGATGCTGTAGCTTTGCGAAAACGAGCGCTCGCCAAGCGCGTGCTGAATTTTCGCCAGCAGCTCGTCGAACAAAAACGGCTTCTCCAGCGTATCGCAGCCGCGCCCCTGTAAGAAGGCACGCTTCTCGACCAGCAGCTTGGCGTCGGTCGAGCAGAGGATCAGCGGAATCGTGCGCAAGCGCGGGTCCAATCGCAGCAGATCCAGCAGTGTCCAGCTATCCTGCGTAGTGACAACCGGAACGTCGAGAATGATCAGATCGGGATGGTCGTACAGCAATATCTGATACGCACCAGCCGTCTGGATGCAGCTTACGTTGGTGTAACTCTCGTCGCTTAACAGATCGTGAACGAGCTGCAAATAGACGTCGTCGTGATTGACCACGATAATACGCTTGTTTTGCATCTCCTCATCTTTCTTCTACTATGCCGCGATATTCTTCTCTTCGAAGAAATTATATCACTTTCTAAAGATCTATACTCTTAATTATTTGTGCCATCCCGATGCATCTCTGATGCATATACTTTTCATACACACGTATTTCTACTTAGGTGATTTCGTAGATTTTGTGCATATTTAATGCATTAATGGTGCAATTCATTTTCAATGCAAACGTTCTTTTTGGCAATCTCCTTTTGATCATTTTTTGCTACTACACGCAGCTTTTTTGAGCACAGCAGCAAAAAACAGGATGGGTCGTTTCACCGCCCCATCCTGTTTTACAGAAAAAGGTTTGAAAGAGATCCGCCGCATTCTGCGTCCTTAGCGCCCGCCCGGGGTTGCCAATCCAGCGCGCTCGATCGCCCACTGCGCCTGGGCGCGACCAAGGTGCCATGCCGGCCAGCCGCTGGTGTTCATGCGGGTGGCGATCTGCGCGTGCTGCTCGGCCAGCGCCGCCGCAATCGTCTGCCACGAGGCGGAATCGAGCTGGCCGAGCGCGCCGATGAGTGTGGGCGTGGCGTCGGGCGAGAGCTGCGTGAGGTAGTAGGCATCGACTTGCTCGTCGCCGCGGGGCTGTTCCAGTACCATATGCAGGCGGCCAATGTTCTCGCGCACAATCAGCGCATCGGGGTTGGCGAGGTTCAGCAGCGCAACGTACACCAGCGCCGAGGCCAGGCCGCCCGCAACAAACATCTGCGCGCGATTCCGCAGCAGCGCGAGCAGAAACAGGCTCAGCAATGCCGCCAGCCAGATCATAAAGCTGTGCGTATAGATGCGCAGCTCGGTGTAGCCATACGCCGCTTCGTAGAGCGCCATGCGCTGAAAGGCCGAGGCCAGCAGCCCCAGCACCAGCGCAATCATGGCCGCGCTGGCGCCAAGAAAGATCCGCCGCTCGCGCGCGCCTTCGCGCCGAGTGACAATTGCCAGCGCGCACAGCGCCGACGGCCTGAGCGTCGAAGTTTCTGGCACAGCCAACCCGCTTTCGCTGGTCGATATCTTCTTCGACAACCAGATCACGGTCGCGCGCGCGAGCGCGGTGCTGGCAGATGCAAGCGGGAACTACACCTTCACCGGCACGCTGCCAAGCGGCACCGTCTCTGTCTACGCCGCCAGCACCCTGGCCGACGCAGCGCATCCCAATCGGCTGGGCAGTTCCAGCGCGTGGGCCGGGCCGCGCGCCGTGATTGTGAGCGGTGCTGAGCCACAGCTTGCCGCAACTGCCAGCGCCACCGACCTGAGCGGCGAGCCGGGCGGGCCAGCCAGCCCCGGCCATATCATCCGCTTCACAGTGACCATGACCAACACCGGGCCGGTGGGCGTGATCAGCATTCATAGCGCGCCCATCCCTTTCGACACGCCGCTCAACACCACGATTCTGCTTGCCAGCGGCAAAGTGCAAGGCCAGGGCAGCGGCTTTGTCGCCAGCGATGGCGGCTTCGCCAGCGGCGCGCTTGCGCCCGGCCAGGTTGAAACCTACACCGTCGATGCGCTGGTTGGCACGGTGGCGCGCGCCAGCATGACGCTGTTCACCGTGGAGGTGGGCGGCGACGGAACGATAGCCGTGCCAGTGGTGGCACGCATGCGCCTCCAGCCCGGTAGCGCGCCAACGCCAGTGCCGCGCGCCTGGGTGCCACTGATCGGCAGCTAGCCGCCCGGCACAAATTCTATAAATCCGCCAAAAGTCGGACGCACGCCAGGTTAGAATAGTAACCTGGCGTGCGTTTGATTTTATGAAGAGCCGAATTGCCGCACTAGCACACGAATCTTAGTTTTGGATTAAGCGCGCAAAGAATAAACGTTTTGTCATTGTCTATAGTAGATGCTACGCCTTGTCTTATTGCGAAAGATTACGCGCTGGAAAGCTGCAGAAACGCGATATTCTGCCATAAAGGTTTCGTCATTTATGCGGCCTTGCCGATCACCAAAAACAATCGTTTGGCCGATATACTGGCAGTGTTCAGCGATGGCATCCGCCAAAGGAATGATTCAGTGCGAGCGCCGAAACCCTGCTCTCATTCGGCGCGTCGTGTGTGTTTAGAGTGTGCTATATCGTTATGCGGCCGCGCCATTGCCCGGGCGAACGCCGCACCAAATCGCACGAAGCGAGGATGGAATGAAGAAGCTTCTGGGTTCGATCGGGTCGCGGTGGATGATGATCGTTGGGTATGGGACACTGCTGGCGGTGGTTGGGTTTTTTGCCTTCCGCCAGGTTAGTCCGGGCAATGCAGCGACGGGAAAAACACGCCACTACTACATCGCCGCCGATATGGTCGATTGGGATTATGCGCCCTCGGGCAAAAATCAAATCACTGGCGAGCCATTCGACGATGCAGCAAACGTATTTGTTGGGTCGGCGCCTAACCGTATCGGCCGCGTCTATCGCAAGGCGCTGTACCGCGAATACACCGATAACACTTTTACTGCGCTCAAGCCAATTGCGCCCGAGTGGCAGCACCTTGGCACGCTTGGCCCGGCTATTCACGCCGAGGTCGGCGACACGATTATTGTCGATTTCAAGAACAACACCGAGCTGCCGGTGAGCATTCATCCGCACGGCGTGTTCTACAACAAAAACGCTGAAGGCGCGCCCTACAACGACGGCACCGGCAACGCCGACAAAGGCGACGACGGGGTGCCGCCCGGCACGACCTATACCTACACCTGGCAGGTGCCCGAGCGCGCCGGCCCTGGCCCCGGCGACGGCAGCTCGGTGCTGTGGATGTACCATTCGCACACCGACGAAGTTGGCGACAGCTACAGCGGCCTGGTCGGCCCGATGATGATTACGGCGCGCGGCAAAGCCAAGGAAGATGGCTCGCCAGCCGACATTGATCGCGAGTTCGTGACGATGTTCCTGGTGTCGGATGAAAACCAGTCGCCCTACCTGCCGGAAAACATCAAGAACCATATCAAAGCGCCAGACGCGCCGCCAGAAGGTGACGAAGATTTTGGCGAGAGCAACCTGATGCACTCGATCAACGGCTACGTTTTTGGCAACCTGCCGGGCCTGCGCATGCGTGTGGGCGAGCGGGTGCGCTGGTACACGATCGGCATGGGTACCGAAGTCGACCTGCACACGCCGCACTGGCACGGCCAAACGCTGCTGATGAGCGGCGGGCAGATGGGCATGCGCACCGACATGGTCGAGCTGCTGCCGGGCAGCATGAAGATCCTCGACATGACGCCCGACAACCCCGGTACGTGGCTGTTCCACTGCCATGTGAACGACCATATTCTGGCGGGCATGCTGGCCACCTTCACGGTCGATCCGCAGAGCGGCGCGCCTTCGGCCAGCGCGGGCGGCTGGGGTTCGCCAGCAGCGGCGGCAGTGAATACCACCAGCGATGCGCTATACTCGTTCTACTGCAAGATCACGGGCCGCGCCCACGCGAGCTGAGCCAACTTCAACGAGCATCCACACGCGAAACGCCGCCCCGGCCCGGGCGGCGTTTCGCGTGTGGATGAAACAGACTGTTTACGCCGACACTGGCTCGCCCTGCGCGGCGAGGTTGCGCAGCACGTAGTGCAGAATGCCGCCGTTGCGGTAGTAGGCCAGCTCGCCTTCCGAGTTGATGCGCACGCGCGCCGGGAAGCTCAGCGTGGTGCCGTCGGTGCGCTCGGCGCGTACCGTCAGCTCCTGACCGGGCCGCAGGTCCTCGATCCCTTCAATCGTGAAGGTCTCGGTGCCGTTCAGGCCCAGCGAGGCGGCGTTCTGGCCGTTCATAAAAGTCAGCGGCAGCACGCCCATGCCCACCAGATTCGAGCGGTGAATGCGCTCGAAGCTTTCGGCAATCACGGCGCGCACGCCCAGCAGGAAGGTGCCCTTGGCCGCCCAGTCGCGGCTGGAGCCGGTGCCGTATTCCTTGCCCGCCAGCACCACCAGCGGCGTGCTGTCGGTCTGGTAGCGCATGGCCGCGTCGTAGATGCTCATCTGCTCGCCACTCGGCAGGTAGACGGTGTAGCCGCCCTCGACGCCGGGGACCATCGCGTTCTTCAGGCGGATGTTCGCGAAGGTGCCGCGCATCATCACTTCGTGGTTGCCGCGCCGCGCGCCATACGAGTTGAAATCCTTCGGCTGGACGCCATTTTCCACCAGGTAGCGGCCCGCCGGGCTGTCCTTGGCGATGCTGCCGGCCGGCGAGATATGGTCGGTCGTCACGCTGTCGCCCAGCACGGCCAGCGCGCGCGCCCCGACGATCGAGCGCAGCGCCGGCACCTCGCGCGTCATGCCCACGAAGTAGGGCGGGTTCTGAATGTAGGTCGAGCTGTCGTTCCAGGCATACAGCGCGCCGCCGGCCACCGGGATCTGGTTCCAGTCCTCGTTGCCCGTGAAGACGTTGCCATACTGCTCGCGGAACAGCTCGGCCGTGACCGAGTTCGCCATCGCGGCCTGCACTTCTTCCTGCGTCGGCCAGATGTCGGCAAGGTAGACCGGCTTGCCGTCGCTGCCGGTGCCGAGCGGCTCGTAGCGCATGTCGATATCGACCGTGCCGGCGATGGCGAAGGCCACCACCAGCGGCGGCGAGGCCAGGTAGTTCGCGCGCACCACCGGGTTGATGCGGCCCTCGAAGTTGCGGTTGCCGCTGAGCACCGCGCTCACCACCAGGTTGCTGTCCTTCACGGCGGCGGCGATCTCGTCGGCCACCGGGCCGGAGTTGCCGATGCAGGTGGTGCAGCCGTAGCCCACCACGTTGAAGCCCATGGCGTCGAGGTCGTCGAGCAGGTCGGCCTTCTTGAGGTACTCGGTTACCACGCGCGAGCCGGGGGCCATACTGGTCTTCACGTAGGGCTGCGGCTTCAGGCCGCGCGCCGCCGCCTTTTTCGCCAGCAGGCCAGCGGCGATCATCACCGAAGGGTTGGAGGTGTTGGTGCAGGATGTAATCGCGGCGATTACGGTCGCGCCGTGGGTGAGCGTGCTGGTTGTCCCATCGAGCGTAACTGTCGCCGCGTTCTGCTTGTAGATGTCGTAGCGGCTGACCACCGGCGCCTGCTCGGGCTCGGCCTCGTTGCCACTTTCGCCCATCCAGCGGATGTAGCCTCTGCCGGCCGCGTCGTTGGTGTTCACTTCGCGGCCAAAGGTCGTCTTCATCGCCTGCCAGAACGAGCGCTTGAGGTCGTTCAGCGGCACACGATCCTGCGGGCGGCGCGGGCCGGCCATGCCCGGCTCGATCGTGCTCAGGTCCAGCTCCAGCAGGGTATTGAAGGTCGGGATCGGCGTGTCGTCGGTGCGGAACATGCCCTGCGCCTTGCAGTAGGCTTCCACCAGCGGCGCCACGCCGTCGCGGCCCGTGCCGCGCAGGTAGCGCAGGGTTTCTTCATCCACCGGGAAGAAGCCGCAGGTTGCGCCATACTCGGGGGCCATATCCGCGATGGTGGCGCGGTCGGCCAGGCTCAGCGCGCTCAGGCCCGCGCCGCAGAACTCGACAAACTTATCGACCACGCCCTGCTTGCGCAGCATCTCCGTCACGCGCAGCACCAGGTCGGTGGCGGTAGTGCCGGGCTTTAGCGTGCCGGTGAGCTTCACGCCAATCACCTCGGGCGTGAGCTGGGCCAGCGGCTGGCCGAGCAGTACGGCCTCGGCCTCGATGCCGCCCACGCCCCAACCCAGCACGCCCAGGCCGTTGATCATGGTCGTGTGGCTGTCGGTGCCGACCAGCGTGTCGGGCATGGCCACGGTTTCGCCGTCGATCGTCTTGGTCAGCACCACCTGCGCCAGGTATTCGAGGTTGACCTGGTGGCAGATGCCGGTGGCCGGCGGCACCACGCTGAAGTTGCTAAAGCTCTGCTGGCCCCAGCGCAGGAATTCGTAGCGCTCGCGGTTGCGCTCGAACTCAAGCTGGGCGTTGATCTGCAGCGCCATGCCGTTGCCGAACGCATCCACCTGCACCGAGTGATCGATCACCAGGTCGGCCTGCGACAGCGGGTTGATCCGCGCCGGGTCGCCGCCGAGCTGCTCCATGGCGTTGCGCATCGCCGCCAGATCGACCACGGCGGGCACGCCGGTGAAATCCTGCATCAGCACGCGCGCGGGCTTGAAGGCGATCTCGCGCTTGCCGGCGCTGCCGGGTGTCCAGCTTGCCATTGCGCGCACATCCGCTTCGGTGGTAAAGCCATCGCCAATGTTGCGCAGCAGCGCCTCAAGCACGACTTTTACCGAGAAGGGCAGCGTGCTCAGGTCGGCACCAGTGCGTGCCGCAAGCTCGCTGAGGCGATAGATGATGTACTGTTTTCCGCCCACGTTCAATGGTGCGCGCGCTCCAAACGGATCGGTGAGAGCGTCACTCATAGCAACAAACCTTTCTTGGCCTAAACCCTATCTGGTTGGGTCGTATTGTACCCCAATTGCGGGTGCTTTCCTATGCGCTGTATTATAGCCCCTCCCGAGCTAGTTGAGAAATAAATGCTTTCTGTTGTTTTGATAGATAACTTCTATACCAGAAAACTGCCAGGAATGCGCTATACTGGCAATATACCCCCCGATGGTCACCGTGCCGCATGCGTGTGCCAAAAATTTTGAGGCTCTGATGATTTTGCAACCACTCGCGCCTGGCGTTGCTTGGCGCCCGCGGGCTATATTTGCGCTTCTGCTGGGCTATCTGGCCTTGTTTGGCGTTCTGGTGGGCGCGCAAGGCGTGCTGTGGGCCGAAATTATTCGCGCGCTGACGCTGAGTAAGGCACAATTTGGCGCGGCCCAACTGCTTGGCCCGCTGCTCTCCGTTGGGCTGCTGATGGTCGGGGCGCAGCTTGTGCACTGGTTTGGCAAAAAAACTTTGGCGATCACTGCGCTGTTCCTGCTGGCCGCTTCGAACGCGCTGCTGGCGCTGGCGGGCGACCTTTCGATGCTGATTGTTGCGCTGCTGCTCACCGGCGCGGGTGCGGCCCTGCTGGAAACCGCTGCGAACAGCGCAACGCTCGATTGGGAACAGCTTACGGGCCGCAGTGTAATGAACCTGCTGCATGCCGGTTTTAGCGCGGGCGCGGTTCTGGGCGCGTTTGCCGCTGGCCTGATGCTCGGGCAGGGGCTGGGCTACCCGGTGGTGCTGTTTGCGCTGGCTGGCCTGTGCGGCGTGGTGCTGCTGTTTTCGCTGCCGGCGCGCTTTCCGCCCGCCGACACTGCCGCGCAGGAGTCGCCCGGCCCGCTGGCGACGCTGCGCCTGCTGTTCAGCCAGCGCGCCATGCTGATTCTGGCGGCGCTCTGCGTGATGGGTGTGGTTGGCGAAAGCGTGGCGAACCTGTGGTCGGTGATCTACCTGCGCGAGCTGGGGGCCGACGCGCTGCTGGGCGGGGCAGCCTTTGCGCTATTCAATGGCGCGATGTTCGCCGGGCGCATGATGAACGCCTGGGTTGTGCGGCGCTGGAGCGTGCGCGTGTCGCTGCTGCTTTCGGGCGCAGGGCTGGTGCTGGCGAATGTGCTGCTGGCCGGCGGGCTGTGGTTTGCTGTCGCGGCGTTTATGCTGATGGGTCTGGCGGTTGCTGGCATTGTGCCCACGGTGCTGAGCGCCGGCGCGCGGCTGGCGCCCGGCCGCAGCGCGCTGGTGACGGGCGGCATTATGTCGGTGGCTTACACAGGTTTTATAGTCATCCCGCCAGTCACCGGCTGGGTGGCCGACAGCATTTCGCTGCGCGCCGCGCTGCTGACTGTTGGTTTGAGCGGCGTGGCGGTGCTGGCGCTGGCCCGCCGCCTGCGGGTGTGAATGCCGACGACTGACGACCGACGACCGAGAACCTAGAACCAAGAACCACAGAACCAAGAACCGAGAACCGCAGAACCGAGAACCACAGAACCGAGCGAC
>LJCR01000689.1 GCA_001399705.1 Kouleothrix aurantiaca | reverse complement strand
ATCGCCAGCCACACAAGGTAGCGCGGCACCGACCAGCGCAGCCGGCCCAGAAAACCGGGCAGCGGGCTCCACGCGAACATCAGCAGCCCAATGCTGGGCAGCAGCAGCAGCGACGGCGCCTTGGTGAGCAGCGCCAGCCCGCCAAAGAATGCCGCAAGCAGAAACATAGGCCGCGAAAAAGATCGCGCTTCTTCTGGGCCAGGCTCCACATTGTTCTGCCCCGCACGCAGCGCCACCAGCATGCTCAGCACGCACAGCGTCATAAACGAGGTCAGCAGCCCGTCGAGGTGCAGCAGGCGGCTGTACGCCACCACAAACGGCGCAGTGGCCCACAGAAACGCCGCCAGCAGGGCCAGCCGCAGCCGAAACAGCCGCCGCAGCAGCAGAAAGCCAATCGCCGCCGCAAGGCTATTCACCACCGCGAGCGGCAGACGCAACGCGCCCAGGTAAGCCGCGCCATTGCCGATCCGCCCGTCGTCGTAGATATTGCGCAGTTCGCCCAGCCAGCGCCCCAGCGACCCAAGCCACATGGTCGTCACGCCCGGGTGGCCGGTCTGGTCGGTGCGGATCCACTGCTGGGTTTGCAGCGCCTGCGTGAAGCGGCGCACGCGGTCGGGCCAGTGGTAGGCTTCGTCGATCGTATAAAAATCGGCCAGGCCCAGCGTGCGCGGCACCAGCGCCAGCAGCAGAATGAGCAGCGCCAGCAGCCAGGGCAGGTACGCCACGCGGCGCGGCGCGGCGGAAATATCAGCAATAGCCATCCGTTCAAGCCATCCATTTCAAGCACCCAAGGGCTGGTATGATAAAATACGCCCCGACATTTGGCAATCTGAGCGAAGGAGAACGCATGACGGTGGAAAACCAGTGGTACAAAGATGCCATTTTCTACGAGCTGCAGGTCAAGTCGTTTTACGACAGCAATGCCGACGGCATTGGCGACTTCCGCGGCCTGATCGAAAAGCTCGACTACCTGAAAGAGCTGGGCGTCGATTGCATCTGGGTCACGCCCTTCTACCCCTCGCCGCTCAAGGACGACGGCTACGACATCGCCGACTACTACGGCGTTCACCCCGATTACGGCACGCTGCAAGACACCAAACTCTTTATCAAAGAAGCGCACCGCCGCGGCCTGAAAGTCATGTTCGACCTGGTAATGAACCACACCTCCGACCAGCACGCCTGGTTTCAGGAAGCGCGCAGCGACCCGAAATCCCCACGCCGCAACTACTACGTGTGGAGTGACGACGACCAGCGGTACAACGACGCGCGCATCATTTTCATCGACACCGAGCGCTCGAACTGGACATGGGATCCAGCGGCGAAGAAATATTTCTGGCACCGCTTCTTCAGCCACCAGCCCGACCTGAACTTCGACAACCCGCGCGTGCGCCACTCGATGTTCAAAATCATGCGCCACTGGCTCGACATGGGCGTGGATGGATTTCGCGCCGACGCCATCCCCTACCTGTTCGAGCGCGACGGCACCAACTGCGAAAACCTGCCCGAAACGCACGCCTACCTGAAAGAAGTGCGCGGCCTGATGGACCGCGAGTACCCTGGGCGCATCCTGCTGGCCGAAGCCAACCAGTGGCCGGCCGACGTGCGGCCCTACTTTGGCGACGGCGACGAATTCCATATGGCGTTCAACTTCCCGGTGATGCCGCGCATCTTTATGGCGCTGCGCCGCGAAGATCGCACACCAATCGAAGAAATTATTTCGCAGCTGCCCGCCATCCCCGAAGCCTGCCAGTGGTGCCTGTTCCTGCGCAACCACGACGAGCTGACGCTTGAAATGGTGACCGACGAAGAGCGCGACTACATGTACCACGAGTACGCCAAAGATGCGCGCATGAAGCCCAATTTGGGCATTCGCCGCCGCCTGGCCCCGCTGGTTGATAATGGCCGCCGCCGCATCGAGCTGCTGAACAGCCTGCTGTTCTCGCTGCCCGGCAGCCCAATCATCTACTACGGCGACGAAATCGGCATGGGCGACAACATCTACCTGGGCGACCGCAACGGCGTTCGCACGCCCATGCAGTGGAGCGGCGACCGCAATGGCGGCTTCTCGCGCGCCGACGCAGCGCGCCTGTACAGCCCGGCAATCGTCGACGCGGTGTATGGCTACCAGTCGATCAATGTCGAGGCGCAGCTGCGCGACCCTTCTTCGCTGCTCAACTGGATGAAGCGCCTGATCCGCTTGCGCAAGAACTACCCGGTATTCGGGCGCGGCGACATCGCATTTCTGCATCCCGAAAACCGCAAGGTGCTGGCCTACATCCGCAGCGGCGAAGGCCAGACCGTGCTGGTGGTGAACAACCTGTCGCGCTTCAGCCAGCCGGTCGAGCTTGATCTGGGCCACTACAATGGCTGGACGCCGGTGGAGATTTTTGGCGAAACGCGCTTCCCGCCAATTGGCGAGCTGCCCTACTTCCTGTCGCCCGGCCCGCACGGCTTCTACTGGTTCCGGCTGGAACCGCCTGCTGGCGCATAACACACGTTATTGAACAGGGAGCGCCTGCGGCACCGTGGGCGCTCTTTTCACCAGCGAAAGGCACACGCCTATGCGCCCCCGCCTCCTCGTCGGCGCGCTCATGCTGCTGGCGGCAATTCTGCTGCTGCCACAGTTCCTGCCCGACTACGCGCAGGACTACGCGGCCGCGCGCGCGTGGTGGCACAGCAGCGCTTTCTGCTCGACGCCAGCGCGCTGCTCGCCAGCTCGCTGGAATACGAGCAGACTTTCGAGCAGCTCGCGCAACGGCTGGTGCCGGGCATGGCCGATTGGTGCGCCGTCCATATTCTCGAACCCGACGAGACAGTGCGCCGCCTGACGATGGTGCATGTCGACCCGGCGAAAACTGAGCTGGCGCGCCAGCGCCCCGATCGCTATTCGCTCCAGCCCGGCGGGCAGCACATCGTCCCGCAGGTGCTGCGCACCAAGCAGGCCGAATTCTACCCCACCGTGCGCGACGAGCTGCTGGCCCAAAC
>LJCR01000688.1 GCA_001399705.1 Kouleothrix aurantiaca | reverse complement strand
CTTCGCAACCCTGGCGCGAACAGGCGGTTTCTCGCCCGGCGACATGGAGAAGATCGTTGCTTCGTTCAATACGAAGTTCGGTCTCGATAAACCCCTCCTTCAGCAATACGCCGACTATGTCAGCAGTGTTGCTCGTTTTGATCTTGGCGTTTCGCTTAATCAGTACCCCAAAACAGTTTGGGATTTGATCGCCGAGGCGCTGCCCTGGACGATCGCCCTGCTGATCACAACCACAATCCTTTCTTTTATTATTGGCAACCTGCTTGGCGCAGTGGCGGCCTGGCCGCGCGCCCCGAACTGGCTGCGTAACGTCGCGACGCCGTTTGTGCTATTGCAGGGCGTGCCACCGGTGCTGCTTGGCATTTTCCTGCTCTTCTTTATCGGCTTCAAGCTCAAGCTTTTGCCGCTTGGCAGCGCCTATTCAACTGGCCGCATCCCCGACTGGTCGTTTTCGTTCTTCATCGATGTTGTCAAGCACCAGATATTGCCCGCACTGTCGCTGATCCTTGGCACGGTGGGCGCGTGGGTGCTTTCGATGCGCGGCATGGGCGTGACGATCCAGGGCGAAGACTATGTGAATTTCGCTGAGCATAAGGGGCTGGGCGGCTATACCATTTTTCGTGACTATTACCTGCGCAATGCGCTGCTGCCTCAGGTGACGGGCCTGGCACTCGCGTTGGGCGGCCTGGTATTTTCTGGCTTGATCGTCGAAGGCCTGTACGGCCTGCCCGGCGTTGGCTCGGTGCTCAATGCGGCGATCCAGTCGAACGACTTTCTCGTGATTTATGGGATTGTCTTGTTTATCACTATCACCGTCGCAACGCTCATGGTTGTGGTAGAAATGCTCTACCCGCTCCTTGACCCGCGTATCCGCGACAGCTAGAGAGGCCAGTATGGCAACGATTGCTCTTCCTCAGGGGCAGGTAGTTCAGCCGAGCAAGGTAACGCTTACGCTGCGCTATCTGCGCCGGAACAAGACCCTGGTGGTTGGCCTGATTATCTTGCTGTTCCTGATCAGCTTCACGGTGATTGGCCTGCTGACCGTAAACACCAAGAATGCCTACCCGCTCTCGGTGCGCTCCAAGCAGCCGCCGAGTCTGCGCTACCCGCTGGGTACCGATTTCTTCGGGCGCGATATGCTGGCGGCAATGGTGGTTGGTGTCTGGCAGACGGCGCTGATCGGCCTGATAGCGGGTGGGATTGGCACGCTCACGGGCGTGGTGCTCGGCTTTATTTCGGCATACTTTGGCGGCTTGATCGACGCGCTGATCAAAGGCATCTGCCAGATTCTGACGCCGATACCAGCCTTTCTTATTCAGGTGATCATCGCCGGCTCGATCGATAAACGCTCGGTGACGATCTATACCATGGCGTTTGTGGTGGCGCTGCTGGCCTGGATGGGGCCAACCCTTGTCATCCGCTCGCAGGTGCTTTCGATGAAAGAGCGCCAGTTTGTCTCGGTCGCTAAGCTGTCAGGCGTCGGCGACCTGGGGATTATTTTCGGCGAGATCCTGCCCAACCTGTTACCTTTCATCGTTGCGGCATTTGTCGGCCAGGTGTTTGTGGGCCTGTTCGGCTCATTCTACCTGTCGGTGCTGGGGCTTGGCCCGCTGCGCGAGCCGCTCATGGGCAACCTGATCTGGGCCGCGCAAGGTCAGTCGGCATTCTTCAACGGCTGGTGGTGGTGGCCGGTGTGGCCGTCGCTGGCTATGGTCCTGATCCTGAGCGCGCTTGCGCTGATTAACATGGGCCTCGACGAGCTGGCCAACCCGCGCGTGCGCCGAACCGAGTAGCACGTATCCGCGCCCTGGCGCAACGGCCACGCGCTTGGGCGGCCATGCCGCCGCCCAGCGCGCCGTTGCGACCTGGTATTGTGAGTGGAATATATGAGCAATCCTGTCCTTCAAGTATCTGATCTCCAGGTTTCTTACTACACGGATCTCGGGCGCGCGGTTGCCTTGAATAATGTCTCGTTCGTTCTTGAAAGCGGCGAAAAGCTTGGCCTCGTGGGTGAGTCGGGTTCGGGTAAGAGCACCATGGCGCTGGCTATGATGCGCATGATCAAGCCGCCGGGCCGCATCGAGGGCGGGCATGTCATCGTTGGCGATACCGACCTGACATCGCTGACCGACGAGCAGATGCTGAAAGCGCGCCTCAGCAAGATCGCCTACATCCCGCAGGGCGCGATGAACTCGCTCAACCCGGTGCTGCGCATTGGCCGGCAGATGATGGACGCGGTCAGGGCGCACACGCCCAAAGAGTCGGCCTCCAATATTCAGGAGCGCTGTATCGAGGCGCTTGAGTCGGTCGAGCTGAAACCGTCTGTGTTCAAGATGTACGCGCACGAGCTTTCGGGCGGTATGAAGCAGCGCGTCTGTATCGCGATCGGTATTTTGCTTAAGCCGCAGGTGATTATTGCCGACGAGCCGACCAGCGCGCTCGACGTCGTGACGCAGCGGCAGGTGATGGAGACGATCGACCGCGTGCAGAAGCAGATCGGCGCGGCGGTGATCCTGATCGGCCACGACATGGGCCTGATGGCGCAGTTCGTCGACAAGGTTGCGGTGATGTACGCTGGCCGCCTGGCTGAGGTCAGCACTGTGCGCCAGATGTTCACCAAGCCCGCCCATCCCTACGCGCAGGCACTGATCAGCAGCCTGCCGAACCTTGACAACAAGGGCGTGTTCCGCGGCATCCCCGGTCTCGCGCCGTCGCTGCTGCGCCTGCCGAGCGGCTGTGCCTTTCACCCGCGCTGCCCGCACGCGATGGACATCTGCACCACTGTCCGCCCTGAACTCGTGACGCTGGAAGATGGTCAGCAGGTCGCCTGCCATCTCTATACGGAAAAGGCATAAGCATGGCCGACTTACTCGAGCTGAAAAACGTCACCAAAATCTACACGCGCGGCGTGCTGTCGCGCTCGTCGACGACGGCGCTGAATGATGTCTCGCTGAAGCTGGCCGATAACGAGCCGACCATCATGAC
>LJCR01000687.1 GCA_001399705.1 Kouleothrix aurantiaca | reverse complement strand
GCTCTGGGGCGAGTGGATCGACTACCTTGGCCTGCCGCGCGCCGCCCAGCCCCGCCCGGTGCCAACCCTCCACCACTTTGGCAGCATCCACGTCACCGATGCGCGCGGCGGGCAGGCCGCTGTGCCAGTGCTGGCGATGATTAGCGACCAGCAGGGCGCGTTGTTTGGCTACGACTGCCGCGCGCCCGGGCAGGCCGCCTGCACCCACGGCACCGCCTCGTCTGTGAACGTCGTCGCCGGGCACACGCTGCCCGCACCCGGCCGCACCAAGACGTACCTGGCGTGGGAGCTGGATGGCCAGCCGACCTATAGCTTTGAAGCCGACACCACTGTTTCGGGCGCGGTGATCCGCTGGATGCAAGAGCAGATGGGCTGGCTGCACCGCCCGGCCGATCTGGGCGCGCTTGCGCAGACTGTGCCCGACACCGGTGGGGTGGTGTTTGTCCCGGCCTTCACCGGGCTGGGCATCCCGATCGAAGATCGCACCGCGCGCGGCACGCTGCTGGGCATGACGCTCGACACCACACCAGCCCACATTGCCCGCGCATTTCTTGAGTCGATCGGCTGCCAGCTCCACGACATCAGGTCGGCAGTTGCCGAGGATCACCAGATCAGCATCGACCAGCTCCACGTCGGCGGCGGCATGTCGGCCAGCGACATGGCCTGCCAGGTTCAGGCCGACGTGCTGGGCATCCCGGTGGTGCGCGCCGAGCATGCCGAAACGACCGCACGCGCCGCCGCGCTGCTGGCCGGCCTGGGCGCGGGCGTGTGGGCCAATGTCGCAGCGCTGCCACGCCTGCCCGGCGGCGAAACTGTCTTCGAACCACAGGCCAGCGCCGATACTCGCGCACATATTCTTGTAAACTGGCAGCGCGCGCTCGAACGCTCATTAGGCTGGATCTAGCGCGCCCGGCAGGCAGGCGTGCGCCACTGCCAGGCTCACCGCCACCAACCGGCCAACGCGTGACGAAGCAACAAGGAGGACAACGATATGCCCGACCAGCGCATGCTCAAGCTTGCCGATGTGCTTGTCAATTACTCGGCCGAGGTACGCCCCGGCGACTGGGTGCTGATCCAGGGCGACGTTGCGGCCCTGCCGCTGCTGGCCGAAGTGCAGCGCCTGGTGACACGCGCCGGCGGCCACCCCACAGTGATGCTCAGCGCCGAGGAGATCGACGAAGCCTTCCTGAGCGAGGCCAGCCCCGAGCAGCTGAGCTGGCTTTCGCCGCTTGAGGGTATTATCAACACACAGCTCGACGTTTCCATCCGCATTGTCGCGCCCGGCAACACGCGCGCGCTTTCGGGTATCGACCCGGCGCGGCCGCGCGCCTTCCAGCAGGCCCGCCGCGATTTACAGCGCAACCGCATGCAGCGCCCCGCCACAGGCAAGCTGCGCTGGGTGCTGACACAATTCCCCTGCGCGGCGCTGGCCCAGGAAGCCGACATGAGCCTGCGCGACTATGAGAACTTTGTGTATGCCGCCACCTTTGCCGATCAGCCCGACCCGGTGGCGGCCTGGGAAACGCATATTGCCCAGCTCGCGCGGCGCAGCGACTACCTGAACGCCAAGCAGTACGCCGCGCTGCACTACACCGCCCCCGGCACCGACCTGACCATTGGCCTGCCGAGCGGCCACATCTGGAAGAGCGCGCGCGACACCAGCGCGGGCGGAATCGACTTCACGCCTAACCTGCCCACCGAGGAAGTATTTACCCTGCCGCACCGCGCTCAGGTGAACGGCACGGTCGCATCGACCAAGCCGCTGAACCTGAACGGCGCGCTGGTCGATGGCTTCAGCCTGCGCTTTGTCGATGGGCGCGCGGTTGAGGTGCAGGCCAGCACTGGCGGCGAGCCTCTCCACCGCATGCTCGACACCGACGAGGGCGCGCGCTTCCTGGGCGAAGTGGCGCTGGTGCCGCACAACTCGCCCATCGCGCAGTCGGGCTTGCTGTTCTACAACACGCTGTTCGACGAAAACGCCTCGTGCCATATCGCGCTGGGACGCGCCTACCAGTTCACGCTGCGCGGCGGCGAGCAGATGAGCGAGATCGAGTTCCAGCAGGCCGGCGGCAATGTCAGCATTGTCCACACCGACTTTATGATCGGCTCGGAGGCGATGGACATCGACGGCATCACCGCCGACGGCCAGCGCGAGCCGGTGATGCGCGCCGGCAACTGGGCGTTTGAGGTGGAGTGACGACGACCGACCACTGACGAAGGACGACCGACCACTGACCACGGCAGCACTGGGCAGTTTGCAGTCGGCAGTTTGCAGTCGGCAGTTTGCAGTCGGCAGTTGGCAGTGACGTTCAATGTGAGAACGGGCAACCTGCAACCTGTAGCCTTCGAACCTGCAACTTCTCCCAAACCTCCATACCTGCGTGCCTCCGTGGTAAATTGCCCGTCGGTCGTCCTTTATCCTTCGCACAGAAAGGTGCCCCGCGGCCAGCCGCCCGCACACGCTCGGGAGCCTGGCCGGGCTGGCAGCGCTGCTCTCAACCTATGGTATGCTGGGCATCGCCCGGCCCCACCTGCTGCCTGGCCGGGCTGATGCAGAAAGTACGCTCGTGCCCGCCTTCCGCCAGCTCTCGCCCGCCGCGCGCGGCTCGCTCTACTACTTCGCCTACTGGGGCGCCGTTGCCGTCTATGTCCCGTTTATCAACGTCCACTTCGCGCAGCTTGGCCTGAGCGGCACGCAGATCGGCCTGCTCAACGCGATCATGCCGCTGGTCACGCTGACGCTCGGGCCGGCGCTCGCAGCCCTGGGCGATCGGCGCGGCATTCGCGTGCGCATTCTCACCCTCGCGCTCGCGCTGCTGGCCCTGGCGCTGCTGCTGCTCACTTTCCCGCGCAGTTTCGTCGCCCTCGCCCCGCTCATGATTATGCTCGCGCTGGGGCGCAGCCCGGTCGGGCCGATTGGCGACAGCCTGGTGGCGCGCATGGCCGTGCGCCACCGCGTCGATTTTGGCGCGATGCGCCTGTGGGG
>LJCR01000685.1 GCA_001399705.1 Kouleothrix aurantiaca | reverse complement strand
CTGCAAGGGCATCACGGTCTACCGCGACGGCTCGCGCGCCAACCAGGTGCTTTCCACCGGCACCACCGCCGACCCGAACGCCAAGCCTGCCGAGGCCGCGCCCGCGCCTGAGCGAGTTGCCGTCGCGCCTGTCGCTGTTGCTGCCGCCGAGCCGCAGCCGATCAAGCCGCGCGCCGTGCCCGACGGCCTGCCCAGCCATTCGTACCAGGTGGTGACGCCGCTTGGCAAGCTGCGGCTGTTCGTCACCGAGCACGATCACGAGCCGTTCGAGGTCTTTGCGATCATCGGGCGGGCCGGCAGCGATGTGATGGCCTTCACCGAAGCGATTGGCCGCCTGCTCTCGCTGGCGCTGCGCTGCGGCATCCCGGTGAAGCTGCTGGCCGAGCAGCTGCGCGGCATTGGTGGTTCGCGCTCGGCGGGCTTTGGCCCGGCCCGCGTGCGCTCGGTGCCCGACGCAATTGGCAAAATCCTGCAAGATCATTACGTCAACCGGCACGCCGGCCACGCCAGCGAAAACGGCAATGGTTATGCGAATGGCAACGGCTACGCAAACGGCAATGGCAATGGCAATGGCCACAGCGATGGCAATGGCGTGGCTGCGCCTGCGTCATTCGCCGCACTGGCCGAGGTGACCGAGCCGCTGACCGCCGGCGAGATCTGCCCCGACTGCCAGAACGCCACGCTGATGAATGAGGAAGGCTGCCGGAAGTGCCACTCGTGCGGCTACGCCGAGTGCTAATGAGCTAGGGGATGGGGATGGGGGATGGGAGTTAGGGGTGGATATGGCTTTTGATGTCAAACAACCCGCTGCCATCCCCGAAACACTGGTGCTCATCGCGGCGTATAGCCGAGTGCAAAACGATTAGCCACAGAGAACACCGAGGCTTCGTCGTGAGCCCAGTCGAACGATCACTGAGCAGGAAACCAAACTCGGTGCGCTCGGTGTTCTCTGTGGCTAATCTGATCGTCGCTACAAGAAAGTAGCTTCCCGAGAAACAACCTGCGCGAAACGAGTCATAATGCCAGAAACCGAGAAAAAACCCGGCCCAAGCTGCCCGCCCGCCCCGCGCGACGACGCGGAGTGCCCGCAGTGCCGCGCCACCATGCGGCTGTGGGCAGGCTTCTACCGCTGCGCCAACTGCGGCTACAAAGAAAGCTGCTGTTTTCGGCACAGGCACTAGGCCGCCCACAACAGGCCACCAACGCACAGCGCGGCAGAGTTTCCTCTGCCGCGCTGCTGTTTCGCTGTTCGGTTTGGCGCTAGGCTGCGGTGCGCGTGCTTTCGAACGCCTCGCGCAGCTGCTCGGCCTTGGCCAGCAGCTCCTGCCGCTCGTTAACCAGCAGCGCATTCGCTGCGGTGTCGCGCCACTCGCCATATTCGATCCAGGCCCACTGCCCGGCTTCGGTGCTAATCCAGCGCGGTGCTTTCGGTGCTTCGTTGATACGTTTCATATTCCCACCTGTAACGGATTGTCTTCAAATCTACATTTCGCAGTATACACTATGTTTGTGACAAATTTCTATAAGTCTCAAGACGGTTTTGTGACAAAAGGATCATTTCCATGCGAGCGTACCCCTGCCAGCAGCCAAAAAAGGACGCACCACATGTATGTGTGGTGCGTCCTTTTTTTGGTGCCAGTAGCGCGCTAGCGCCCCTTGAAGCCCAGCACGACAGGAATTGTCAGCAGCACAATCCGCAAATCCATCAGCAGGCTGACATGCTTGACGTAGTACAGGTCGTATTGCAGTTTGATCAGCGAATCTTCCATGCTCGCGCCATAGCGGTAGCACACTTGCGCCCAGCCGGTCAAGCCTGGCTTGATGGCGTGGCGTGCGCGGTAGAACGGAATATCGCGGGCAAGCTGATTGACGAATTCAGGGCGCTCGGGGCGCGGGCCAATCAGGCTCATGTCGCCGCGCAGAATGTTCCAGAACTGCGGCAGCTCGTCGACGCGGGTTTTGCGCAGGAGCTGGCCCACCGGCGTGATGCGAGGGTCGTTTTCGCTCGCCCACACCGCGCCAAAGCGCTCGGCATTCACCACCATCGAGCGGAATTTCAGCACGCGAATGGTGCGCCCGCCCTCGCCAACGCGCTCCTGCGCGTAAAACAGCGGGCCAGGCGACGAAAGCCGATTCGCCAGCCACACCAGCGGCACCGCCAGCGCCAGCACAACGCAGCCCAGCAGGCTTGCGCCGATATCGAGCGCGCGCCGCAGCATAAGGTAGAGCCGGTATGTCGCCGATTGATTGAGCGGCATAGCCATGTCGAGCGAGCTGCCAAGCTGCTGCACCGGCACGCGCCCGGTCACGCTTTCGTATACTGTTCCCGCAGTGGTAATTGAAATGCCGAGCTCGCAGCTTTCCAAAATCGTATCGAATAGCTCGGTCCACAGCATATCGTAGCGCCGGCGGCGCGGGCGTTCGCGCGACTGCTCGAAATGCATCAGCGCGCCGACGATCTCGTCGCTGAGCACCAGCTCGTGCGGGCGATACCGTTGAATCAACATGCCGAGATCGTGGATGTTCCCCAGCTGCGGAATGCTGCCGCCATCGCCGGGCTGCTCTTCGCCATCGGGCACCAGGCCAAGAAATTGGTACCCAAACAGCATGCCCGAAAAGCGCCCCGGAGAATGCTCGCCGATCAGCCGGGTGAGGTGCTCCATCGACGGGCCTGAGCCAATAAGCAGCGCGCGATGGTGCATGCCCGACTGGACGAGAAACAGCGCATAGATTGTCCGCCAGGCCATAACAACGGCTACACACAGCAGCGGGAAAACCAGCATATCGCGCCGCGAATTTGGCAGGTCGGGCGTGATGTATGGTACCGCCAGATAAACAACTGAAGTAAGCAGTGACGCCAGACCTGCGCGGCCAACTGAGTGCTTCAGCTGCGCCGCCACCGCAAGCGTATAAATCTGCATCGTTGTGGCGATCACACCCCACAAAACAATCAGAATTAGCAGCCACAGCCCGACTTCCCAAAGCGTATAC
>LJCR01000686.1 GCA_001399705.1 Kouleothrix aurantiaca | reverse complement strand
AGGCGGCCCGCAAGGACGCCGAGGCGCTGGCCGACACCGTGGGCATCATCGACGGCGGGCGCAAAGTTGCCGAAGGCACGCCGGCCGCGCTGGTGGCCGCGCTTGGCGCCGACCGCATTCGCATCAGCGGGAGCGGCGACACAAGCCACCTGGAAGCGCAGCTCCGCGCGCTGCCATTTGTCGAAACCGTCGCGCCGCACGAGCACGGCCTGGAACTTGGCGTCGATCATGGCGGCCGCCGCCTGGCCGACGTGGTGGCGCACGCCAGCGGCAACGGCTTTCAGATCGAAGATGTGGCGATTGTGCGCCCGAGCCTAGGCGATGTCTTTTTGAAGCACACGGGTCGAGCACTCCGCGATTAGTATGCAGTTTACAGTCGTCAGTTGGCAGTTTCATTGTATTTAGCAGCAACATCCAAACGCAACAATTTTCTGACTTCTGACGCCTGACTGCTGATTTCTGAACAATGAACGCAACCATCACCATCTGGTCGAAACACATGACCAAGTTTTTCCGCAACCGCGAGGAGCTTGGCGGCCTGCTGCTCCAGCCCATCCTGTGGGTGGTGCTGTTTGGCGTGGGCATGGGCGCGCTGGTGCGCGACGTCGGTGGCAGCGACTACCTGTCGTTTATGCTGCCGGGCGTGCTGGCGCTCACCGCCTTGGGCGGCGCGGTCGGCGGCGGCATGGCGCTGCTCGATGAGCGGCTGCGCGGCATTCTGAAGGAATACCTGGCCGCGCCCATCCCGCGCCTGAGCATTCTGCTTGGCAATGCCGCCAGCACCGTCACCAAAGCGCTGTTCCAGGCCGCGATTATTCTGATTGTCGGCGCGCTGATGGGCGCGCGGATCACTGCCAACCCGCTTGGCTGGCTGGCGCTCGTCATCCTGCTCGCACTCTTCACGATTGGCTTTGCGGGCATCGCGCTGGCTTTTGCGGCGCGCTCGAAAAGCATCATGGGCTACCACGGCCTGATCTTTCTGTTCAACCTGCCGCTCCTGTTCGCCTCGAACGCGCTCTACCCGCTGGTGAACATGCCGGGCTGGATCAAGATGATTGCGCTGGCCAACCCCACCACCTACCTGATCGACGCGCTGCGCGGCCTGACGTTTGGCGGCACTGCCACAATTGCGCTGCCGATCTCGTTTGCGGTGACGGCGCTGTTCGCCACGCTGGGCATGGCGCTGGCGCTCGTGTCGTTCCAGCGCACAATTCGCTAGCCGGGGCTTTCCCCCCCCACAGATTACGCAGATTCCACAGATACGATTTTGATGGATAGCAGCTGCACGCCGGTTCTCGGTTCTTGTACATCTGTGGATCATCTCGCCGTCTACTGTGCAGCGTAAGCTTCCAATTCACCGCAAAAGCGTCACAATCCACTCTATTGCAAAATCGCCGCCGTGCGGCTACAATACACAGGGGCGCTGGCCCTTTTTTTAACCTCGCGTCGCGGAGCGCTCTCATGACTGAGCAGGCGCATATCTTAGTTGTCGATGATGATGCCAGTATCCGAAGGATGCTGCAGCTTCTGCTGAACGAAACCGGCTACCGCGTTTCCACGGCCTCGACCGGCGAAGAAGCCCTCGCCTATATGGAACTGGTCACGCCCGATCTGGTGCTGATGGACCTGATGCTGCCCGGCATCAACGGTCAGCAGGTCACCGAGCGTATCAAGGCCAACCCCGAAAAGCCATTTATTCCGGTGATTCTGGTGACGGCGCGCAACGACGCCAAGTCCAAGGTGATGGCGCTCGACGCCGGCGCAGACGATTTTCTGGTCAAGCCGGTTGAGTTTGCCGAGCTGCTGGCCCGCGTGCGCGCCATGCTGCGCCTGCAACGCAGCCAACGCTCGCTGCGCGCCGAGCAGCGCAAGACCGAGCTGCTGCTGCACCTGACCCGCGAGCTTGGCACGACGCTTGATCTCGAGGCGCTGCTGACGCACTTTCTCGACCGGCTTGCCGACGCAGTCGGTGCGGTGCGCGCCAGCATCATCCTGACGACCGAGCAGCAGCCGCGCCTGTTTTCCAGCATCCGCAACCGCCCCAAGGTCGTGCCCGACGACATTGTGCGCGACGGCATTGCCGGCTGGGTGCTGCGCGAGCGCGCGCCAGCCATTATTGTCGACACGCGCGAAGATACGCGCTGGGTGGCAACCACGCCGCACCAGCAGATGGTGCGCAGCGTCGCCGCCGTGCCGATTATTCGCGAAGACCGCGCGCTTGGCGCGATCACGCTGGTGCACCACACGCCTGGCTATTTCACACCCGAGCACCTGAACCTGCTCGACTCGGTGGCAGCGCAAAGCGCCATCGCGCTGGAAAATGCCGAGCTGTTCCGCCTGACCCGCTCGCAAAACGACCTGCTCGAGCGCCGCAACGAAGAATTGCAGCGCATCAACCAGGTCAGCCGCCTACTCACCGAGCTGATGCGGCCCGAGCAGCTTGTGCGCTTGGTTTCCTACCTCGTGCACCTGACCTTTGGCTACCCCACGGTCTCCATCCTGCTGCGCGACGGCGACGATCTGGTGGTGCGCGCAGTTGCCGGCATTTCCGATGAAGAATCGCGCATGGGCCGGCGCATCCCGATTGGGCAGGGCATCACCGGGCATGCTGCGCTGCAGCAGGAGCCGCTGTGCGTGGCCGATGTGCGCGCCGACTCGCGCTATGTGCCGGGCCTGGGCACAGGCGAAACGCGCTCGCAGCTCTCGGTGCCGATTCTGACGGCGCGCGAAGTGTTTGGCGTGATGAATGTTGAGAGCGATGCGGTGGGCGCGTTTGGCCCGAACGACATTCGCTTGCTCGATACGCTTTCCGGCCAGCTTGGCGTCGCGGTTGAGAACGCGCAGCTCTTCGATACCGAGCAGCGCCGCGTGCGCCAGCTCAACAATGTCAACGCCATGTCGGTGGCGGTAACGGCCCAGCTCGACGCGAACGACAACCTGCGCGTGGCGTCGACGGCGATCGCGACCATCTTCGGGATCGACAATTGCGGC
>LJCR01000684.1 GCA_001399705.1 Kouleothrix aurantiaca | reverse complement strand
CTATCACGCGTTGGAACAGCTCATGGTCATGCCCGATGAGATCCCCCCGCCGTCGGTTGCCATTCTGATTGATAATCTCCAGCCTGGCCAGCGCTTTCAGATTACGGTCGAGCGGATGCCTGATGAGATCCCGCCACCTCCACCGCGCTATATCGACGCCTAGCGCGAACACCACCGCCGCTGATCTCACAGATCAGCGGCGGTGGTGTTTCATGGGACTTTTTTGGATACTTTTTCTACGTGACCGCTTGCCCTTGGCCACACCGGGCGCAGCGGGTAAGCCCTTCATCATCGCGGAGCCAGGGCGTCATCTTAAAACAGAAGCGGCACCGGGCGAAGGATGTCCATGTATAAGTCAGTTGGGTATAGGCGCGCGCGGGAAGATAAAAGGACGTATGGGGGGATGGTGGGATCATATCCACTAAGAGTTCTAAGGTATCGAGCACCGTGGCTGGGCTATCGTGCAGGGCCGTCCATTGACCAGCAGGTACGATGAGTGCGCCCGCAAACACCGCATTCAGGGGATAGAGCGGTGGGGTCAGGTGAATGTAAATCTGCCCGTTGACCTTCCGCGCCAGGGCCATCGCACGTTGAATCACCGATTCATTGAACTGGGGTGAGGTGAGGAGCACCATACCGCCTCCTTCTGCATTTCTGTTCATCTAACGCAGAAGGGGGCGGAAATCTTCAATTATGAGTGCATACATAAAAAATAGGTGCAGACAATGCACCTATTTTTTATGTATTTCGCATCTCCGGTTACTTCCGGTTTGGTATCCTGATTGGACGGTTAGCTACGAACAGGTGTACCGGGCATCGAGCACGCCACTTAGACCCGCATAGTTTATCTATGCCACCGCGAATACAAGGAAAAGTATAGCACACGAGCGTTCACAGTGCGGTCATGCTTCCTGAATGCCCTGCCAAAGATCCCGCAGATCTTCGAGCGCGTGGTACAGGCGGATGGCAAACGACATCGCCAGCACCAGGGCAAAGACAAACTCCAGCCACAGGCGCCGCCGCTCGGCCGGCGTTGCCATTGGGACGCTCCATTCTTCATTCAGCATCGGTCGGTTCCTCTTGTCGCTCAACCCGATACGCATCCTGCCGGATCGGGCATTCGAATTCACACTCCTCGGATCCGGCCGCGCCGCAGGTTTGCCCCCAATCACTGCTGGAGCACCGCATCAAGGCGTCTTCCCAGCGATCCCAGCTCGTTCCTTGCACCCGCGGCATGTCATCCCACTCCGGCCCATAGTCGTCATCCCAATCCTCATCATCGTCGTGATACTCCTCCCAGCTGCAATTGTCGCAGAGCTGGCGGGGTGAGAAGTCGAATGATTCCAAGCCGGCGCAGAACTGGCCGCAGCCGACGCAATAGCCAGAATCGTGAATGTGGATAGAGCAGAGATGCTCGCTTGGGGTGCGATCCCCCGGCAGCCAGCAGGGAAAACCGAAGCGCGTGCAGCCTGCGTGGTTACACAGCACCCCGATCGCTTGGGGGCGCTTGAGCCGTCCGTTCTGGACCCGAAGCGGCTGAAATCGGCGTACCAGGTTCATTCGACTCCTTCGTGCTGCACATCCGCGCCCGTTGCTTTCGCAATCAGGGCGCGGATCTCGAAACAGATTGCGCTATGCGGCTGCTCCTGTCCAGTCTTCCAAACCGATGGACAATTCCAACTGCAAATATCCTCCTGTACCCGATGCAACACATCAAGCATTTCAGGCGCAACGACAATCAGGCGTGCATCGTACTCTGCGAAGGTCTCACGGAGGTTCCCATTGACTTTCTCGCCGGGGATATCCGATCGATGAATCTCCCAACCGATGCCACGGTTATACAGAACCCATGGCGTTGGGCTGTGTTTCGGTAGATTCATGTGCGCTCCCACGGATAGTAGTGCCGAAATTGGCGAGAGAGATTGGTGATCTGACGGCGGAGCTTGTCCGTGTGCGCTACCAGGTCTTCCGGTGTCCAGACTCGGCCCATGGTGCGTAGCCGACCGGCATGCCACCGGAGCGAGCCGATGGTGGTTTCCAAGGTCGTGAGGCGTCCACGCATATAGTCGGCTTCGGCATGCAGCTCAGAGCACGACACCAGCCGATTGTCGCGATAGACTGCCGCATGGGCGACCCCAAAGCGCAGAATCAGGGCGTGTTCGTCGAGTGCTTTCCCGCAGACCTTGCAGACCGCTGGGTTGCTCATGCAGTCTTCACTTTCCCGCGTGGAACGCGTGCTGGCCGGGAATTGACCCGCGCAATGGTCTCCATCCCTTCGACAATCACTTCGCCGATGCGCTTGGCAAACTCGTCATCTTGGTGCGCGGCCATCGCGATCAGCTGCATGCAGCCAATGCGCGTCACCAGGTCGACCAGCTCGGCGATCTGGCGATCCTCGCTGCCCAGGGCATAGAGGGCTTGCAACATGCGGCGCGCTTCGTCCGGGTCGTTCTTGACCGCTTCGGCGGTCTCGCGGGCTTCAGCCGAGCTGGCGGCCTCGCTGTCGCGATAGAGCCGGCGGATGTCGTCCGGGGTTACGGGCATGGCGGGGGTCCTTTCACAAGCGCCATAGCGATGAGGGCCATCGCGCGAGCGCAGCGGCTACACAGGGTATGGGCGAGATTGGCCCACGAGCAGCAACCACGACATGCACGCAGGTCGGTGCAGTGGCAGATGCAGCATTCGCCTCGCTTCATGGCTCACCTTCTTCAAACATATCCTTCACGCCTTGCAGACGCAGCAGGTAGCTTTCGGGCACTGGCTCGGTGTGCTTACACGTTGGGTAGTCTTGGCAGCCCAGAAACTGGCTGCCGTTCTGACGATTCGTGCGCAGGATGAGCGGGTGCCCACAATCGGGGCACGACTTGGTGATCTTCGGCGGCGGGTTACTCATGATGCACCGGCTCTGGGTCTTGTAGCATTGTGATGAGATCCGCGTCGAGATAGAGTGCATCCGCAATCGCCGCCGCTCGGGTTGTATAGGTGTCGGTG
>LJCR01000683.1 GCA_001399705.1 Kouleothrix aurantiaca | reverse complement strand
ACGTCAGCCTGAGCGCTGCCGTTACGGCGACCTTCTCGGAAGCGGTGTCGGGCGTCAGCGCCAGCTCGTTCTACATGACCGGGCCAAACGGCACAGTTGCCGCAAACGTCAGCTACAACAGCGCGAACAAGACTGCTACGCTCCAGCCGAGCGCGCTGCTTTCACCCGGTGCGGCGTACTATGTGTTCCTGGCAAACGGCATCAAAGATGCAGCCAACAACGCACTTGCCGCGGTACAATGGTCGTTCACGACTACGGCACCCGTGAACGATACAACGCCGCCGACGATTACAAACGTATCGCCGGCAGCGAACGCGACCAATGTTGGCGTCGGAACGAGTGTCAACGTGACATTCAGCGAGCCGGTGGTCAATGTCAGCACGGCGACGTTCACGCTGTCGCCGGGCGGGCCGTCGATCGCCGCAACCGTGAGCTACGACAACGCCACCAACATCGCGACACTTGTTCCAAGCGCGGCATTGCAGCCGAACACACTGTACACAGCAACCGTGTGGTCGCAGATCACCGATACAGCCGGCAATCCGATCAACTCGTATTCGTGGCTGTTTACCACCGCAAGCGCGCCAGCCGACAGCACGCCGCCGACGGTGACGAGCAAATCGCCGGCTGCGAACGCAAGCAACGTGTCGCGCAATCCGATCGTGTCTGTGGCATTTAGCGAGGCGGTGACGGGCGTGGGCACGAGCACCTTCACGCTGAGCGGGCCAGGCGGGCAGGTTGCTGCTGGCGTAGCCTATGTTGCAGGTACCAGCACGGCAACGCTGACGCCCTCGGCGGCGCTGGATGCCAACACGACCTACACCGTCAGCCTGAGCTCGGGCATTGCCGACACAGCCGGCAACCCGCTCGCTGCAACGAGCTGGAGTTTCACGACGGCCAGCGCAACCAGCGCAACCCAGATCAAAGCGCTGACCTTTGAGAACGGCAGCCTGACCGACGCCACCACTGGCGCGGATAGTGTGGTGGGCACGGTGGCGCTGGAAACAGCCGCCCCGCTCAAGGGCGCCTACTCGGCCACAATCAACACTAGCAGCGGCTACCTGCGCGAAGATTTCAGCGCTGTGGATGAGCTCTACACCTCGTTCTACCTGCGCGTGAATGCGCTTGGCTCGAACGCACGCCTGGTCCTGATTACCAACGGCTCGACCAGCGCGGGCAATATCTACCTGACTAGCACGGGCGCGCTGCAGCTGCGCAACGGCTCGACCGTGATTGGTGTGAACAGCGCGGCGCTGACGCCCGGCACGCTCTACCGCGTCGGTCTGCACCAGAAGAAGGGCACTGGCGGCAACGCCGTGCTGGAAGCCTACGTGGCAGTGGGCGACGCAGCTTTCGGCTCGCCGTTTGCCTCCAGCGCCGTGCAAACCTTCACCACGCAGGCCACGCGCTTCAGCCTGGGCGCGACCAACAGCGCGGCGGTGAACGTGACGGTCGATTCGGTCGTGCTCGACACGGCGGGTTTCTAAGCGGCACAAGCACCACGAAACGCGGCGCAGTCCATTCGGGCTGCGCCGCGTTTGCATTGGAAAGCTCTCCGACTTTAGAAGCGCTTTGCTACTACCCGCCCACCTCGTGCGCGTGCGTCGCTTCTTCGTGGGTTTCCGGCTGGGCCGCCTGCGTGCTGTTCGGCGCGGGTTGTTTCTGCTGCTCAGGCTTGCCGGGCTGCTTAACGGGTTCGGCGGCGAGCAGCGTCGCAGCCAGGCCGGCGGCAACACCCAGCGCCGTAAGCCCCACAATCGCGTTCGGCACCTCAACGCCCAGCGCCTCGTCGGCGGAATAACGCCCCGGGCCGGTGAGGCCAAGCGCGGCGGCCCCGGCAAGGTAGAGAAGCGCAAGCTCGCCGCCGCCCTTTGTGCTCCAGATCGGCTTGTCGCCGTGCATCTCGGCCCAGGCGGTCATCAGTGGGCCAGCCGAAGCAATCGGGCCGAGCGGGCTGAGCAGGCCAAGCGCCATCAGCACGCCGCTGCCGAACTCGCTTGCGCCGGCCAGCAGCGCCCACGGCTCGCCCGGCCTCAGGTTCATCTTCTCCATCATCTTGCTGGTGCCCTGCACGCCGCCGCCACCAAATACGCCAAAGAGCTTCTGCGCGCCATGGCCGGCCAGCAAGCCGCCGATATTTGCGCGCAGCAGCAGCAGGCCCAGGTCGGTGGCCGAACGCCTGTATTTCTTGAACATCGCGCCTTCTCCTTTCTTAGCTCTACCCGGGTATGGCAAACAATGTGCCGTCGCAACCATTGCATCCTGGCCGAAACTCTGCTACCATAGGCGCTCGCACATCCAGGAGTGCTGTGAGGAGCCCGCCATGACCGAACGCCCGCGCGTATATGTGACCCGCCGCCTGCCGCAGTCGGCGCTGGATCTGCTGGCCCGCCATGCGCGCCTGAGCGTCTGGCCGGGCGAGCAGCCGCCGCCGCGCGTGGTGCTGATGAAAGAGGTGGCCGGGCTCGATGGCCTGCTGACGCTTCCCTCCGAGCGCGTCGATGCCGCGCTGCTGGCGGCTGCGCCCAACCTCCGAGCAGTAAGCAACTACGCCGCCGATAGCGAGAATATCGACCTGGCGGCGGCCACGCAGCGCGGCGTGCTGGTGGCGATCACACCCGACATTCCCACCGAAACCTGCGCCGATTTCACGTTTGCGCTCATGCTGGCGGCCGCGCGGCGCGTTGGCGAGGGCGTGCAATACCTGAAGGCCGGGCAGTGGCGCAGCTGGGGGCCAGAAGTGCTGCTCGGCCGCGACATCTACGGCGCGACGCTTGGCATTGTTGGCATGGGCCGGATCGGGCAGGCGGTGGCGCGGCGTGCGCGTGGCTTTGGGATGCAGATTTTGTACGCCGACCCCGCGCCTTGCCCGGCGATCGAGCAGGCCACTGGCGCGGCGCATGTCGCGCTGGACGAGCTGCTTGCCAGCAGTGAGATCATCTCGCTGCACTGCCCGCTCACCGACGACACCTACCAGCTGATCGACCGCGACGC
>LJCR01000682.1 GCA_001399705.1 Kouleothrix aurantiaca | reverse complement strand
GCGCTGGCGCGGATCGGGCCGCGGGCGGGCGTGGGCGTGCTGGTGCTGCTGGGCCTGGTGAATGTGCTGACAATCGCCTGGATCGCCGAGGCGTTTGGCCGCACCGGCTCGATCCGCTATGGCCGCGTGTTCATGAGCCGGATCGTGACGGAGTATCTTGGGCGCAGCAGCGGGATCGCCCGCTCGGTTGCGACGCTGGTGTACTGCGTGCTGGCGCTGTTCGCCTACTACCTGGGCTTCTCGACCACGCTGGCGGCCAGCACGCCCATCCCGGCCTGGGTGTGGGTCGCGCTGCTGTTTCTGGTGAATGTGTACTATGTGCGGCGCAAAACCATTTCCGCCACCGTCGCCTCGGCGCTGGTGGTGGGCGCGGCCAGCATTGTGCTGATTCTGCTGCTGTCGCTGCTGGCCTTCACGCAGGCGCGCGCGGCTAACCTCGCCTACGTCGCGCTGCCGGGCGTTGGCGGGCGGCCATTCGATTCAACGCTGCTGCAGCTGGCCATTGGCGTGGTGCTGACGGTCTACTCCGGCCACCTGGCGCTGGGCAACTGCGCGCAGGTGACGCTGCGGCGCGACCCCAGCGGGCGCGCGCTGATCCGTGGCGCCAGCACGGCGCTGCTCGCCTCGATTGTGCTGTTCTGCATCTGGGTGGTGGCGGTGAACGGCGCGATCGCGCCCGAAACGCTGGCGCGCGAAACCGGCACGGCGCTGGTGCCGCTGGCGGCGCAGTTCGGCACGCCGGTGCGCATTCTCGGCACGATCTATGTGCTGCTGGCGATCGGCCTGATCTCGGTGCACGCTGCCTTGAACCTGTTCGGCCTGACGCGCGAGGTATTGTCGCCCCTGCGCATCAGTGAGCGCTGGCGGCCGCTGCTGCACCTGGTTCCCATGACGGTGATTGTGCTGCTGACCGAGTGGATGCTGATCAGCCAGTGGAGCTCGTTTGCGCAGATCACCAGCCTGCGTGGTGCGCTGGCCCCGCCGGTGCTGGTGTCGGCGCGGCGGCACCGCAAGCACGGCCCCGTGCGCGTGGTCGCGACGGGCTGGCTGTACCAGGCGCTGTACCGGCTGGGCATGCCGCCGTTCGGCCTGCACCGCCTGTACTACGGCCGCGTGCCCGAGTAGCGCTGAATAAGTCGTTATGTTTGCGGCTCATTCTGTTCACACGCTATTCACGCCGCTCTGCGATACTTCTGTTGGGCGGCGGTGCCCAACGCACTTCTCATTGTTCCTCGCGCCGCCGCCCTCCCCAAGCTACTTCGCATACTTTCGCAAATATTATACCAAATACGGATGATTACTTCTGAATTGTCATGCTGAGCGCAGCGAAGCATCTCTCGTGACCGTGAATAGGAGATTCTTCACTCCGCTGGCGCTCCGTTCAGAATGACAAAATGCAAGTCTTTACCCGAACTTGGTATTACCCAGCCGAGAACAAAATAATTGAGCCACAGAGCGCACAGAGGACATCGAGGTTTGAACCTCTTCCTCTGTGCGCTCTGTGGCCCAACCCCTGCGCTGAAAGGGCGCTAGCGCCAGCCCGCCACCATCGCGTTTGGCGCAATGTCGAACGGCGTCGGCGCGCCTGTCGCCAGGTCGAGCACTGCCGAATCGCTGCTGATGGTGCGGCGCAGCAGCACGATATTACTGGCGGCATTGTCGGTCACAAACGTGTTCAGCACATCCACGTCCGACAGCTTCGAGGCTTTAGCGGAGGCGATGTCGTACACCCACAGGCCATACGACTGCTTCAGCTCGTAGATGTTGCCCGCACCAAGCGCAAAGTACAGCGCGCGGCTATCGGGCGACCAGAACAGGTTGTTGGCGGCGCTGGGTGCCTGCGGTGGCACGATCTCGGTGCGCTTGGCCGGCTGCTGCGTGAGGTCGTACAGGTAGATGAGGCTGTCGGGCTCGGCGTTGGGGTCGCTAGCGCTGAAGCGGCGCGCGGTTACGGCCAGCATGCGGCCATCGGGTGAAACCACTGCCGCGCCCTCACCTTCAACGGCCAGCTCGGCGCGATCCGCGCCACTGGCCGCGTCGATCACGCGCACCTGCCCGAAGGAAGGATCACCGCCGACCGGCAGCACGTACAAGCCCTTGGCGTCGGGCGTCAGGCCGAGCGGTCGCGCCGCGCCCTCAGCGGTTTGCAGCGGCGCAATTGCGCCAGTGGCGACATCGTATACGCCAATCTCGGTCTTGCCGAACACGGCGTTCGGGTCTTCAACACGCGCCGCATAGAAGATGCGCCCGTCGCTGGTGGCCAGCAGGCTCGAACTGGGCTGCGCGGGCGACTTGAACGCCAGCACATCGCTGGCCGCGCCGTCGGGCAGGTGAACGCGCTCGATGCCACTGTCGCGCAGCACCAGCAGCGTGTCGCCGCTCAGCGCGGTATCGAGTACGCTGCCATCGACTGGCGCGATCTGGTGCGCCGCCCCGCCGATCGCCTGCGCAAACACAGCGTTCTGGTCAACATAGTAGAGTTCGGGGAGATTGACCGGCTGCGCGGTTGGCTCGGGCGCGCTGGTCGGCGCGGGTACGGCAGTTGGCTGCGCGGCGGGCGCGCTGGTCGGCGCGGGGGCCGCAGTGGCGGGTAGGGATGTCGCGACAGGAAGGGCCGTGGGCTGCGCGGCGGGCGACTGGGTGCCGCACCCGCTGAGCGCGAGAGCCAGAGCCAAGGCGGGCAGGTAGCGGGCGGGCATATCAAAACGCTTCATGGTGTTCCTTTTCGTAGCGTGTTGTGCAGGGAAATAAATCGCTCACAGCTCCACTCATTCCACCCCTGCACGTGCTATGAAGACGAACACGCGCGTTGCGCGGTTCCGCGTTTCGCTCCGCCCAACGGAGTATTTCAGCAACTCCTACCGAACGTCGGGGTACATGCGCTTGAGCGTGCGGTCGGAGACGCCGAGCGCATACAGAAGCCGAATCCGCCAGCACAAGAGCAGCACGTTGATCAGCCCGCACTTCCGATGCCGCCGCGCCGACGTCACCACCG
>LJCR01000681.1 GCA_001399705.1 Kouleothrix aurantiaca | reverse complement strand
GTGTATCGCTGATAGTTTGTTCCATCGAGCGAATACCAGATATCTTGCACGCCAGCTCCGCTATCTGTTGCTTCGATATTAATAGTTCGTCCGGTGAGTGGGCCAGTGACATCCACTGTGATTTGAGGTGGTTCGACATCGGCGGCACTGTTATCGCTTAGTGATACCGTTGGATTGATAGTTGTTTCGAAAACACCATCCCCATCTGCATCAAACCGTAGCTGCCCAATACCTTCTGGGCCTAGCTGCATCACCAGGGTACTGCCTTCCGGAATATCAATATCGAGGTAACGAATTGCCTGCGTCGTCGTGATTCCGGTGCCACGACGTAGTTCCAGAGTCATTGGGTTTCCAGCACCACGTAGTGTGACAGTGTATGGCTCGGTAGTAGGTAAGACGAGTGCGTGTGAATCGTCGCCAGTGGCAAGATAGGCAAAGTTGGATGTTGAAGCTGCAATAGTGTCATTCAATGTGCTACTGGTAATATCCAAAGAGTCGGTGACTGTTAGCGCCCTAGTACCCGCAACGTCGAGATAATAGGCTTCCTCAGGTGTATCTTGAGCTGTAGATGCAATATCCATATTTTGGACAGTGCCTCCATTCAAGATAGCACGTACCCGATCAAGCACCTGACCGTTCCGGGTGAGACCAGTATGTTCAACCTGCTTATCGTTACCAGAAATACGAATAAGCTGGCGGCCATTTCTAGTGGTTGCCGAGAAGTTTGTGACATAGGCAGAACTCAAAGCTGGCACAGTTCCATCACCAAGGCCATAGCTTACCGTGAACTTATCTTTGGTTGGCACACAGATCCGCTTTGTGAATGGCCATATGCCAACTGTCCAGCAGGTCGTCTCACGTTCAGCTCGAATAACATCAGGGGTATCTAGTCGTGAACTGAAACCATAGAAGTGGTAGTATGCAACTCCATTTCCTGCTGACCAATCATCCTGACCCACAGTGCTATGGAATACCCGATTAACAAAGCCAGGAAGTGCCGAGGAGTAACGCCTATCTAACATGCTAACGAGATTGTCGTTGCTATATGTTTCGTAACTATTACCATCATTATCAATATCCCATCCATCCTCACGAAATGGCCTACCACCGAGATCGAAGTACGTCTTGCTGGGCACGAGTTGCAGAGGTCCTATCGTTTGACCCAAGACATACTTGATGTAGCTCTTTTGAATGAAATTGAGCCCCGAAAGGCCTGCATCGCCAGTTTCGAGCGTATAAATGGTTTTAGGAGCCCCAAGCCATGGCGAGCCGATAGTAATTAGCTTGCCAATTCCAGATACTGAATTGATCAGGATATAACGTCTTGCGACCAATCCACCCATACTATGAGCGATGATAGTGATTTTCTTGCCCGGGTGAATACCCTGAACGCAAGTTACCAGTTCTTTGAGCCGGAATGCACTGGTGACATTACTCTGCCGCCAATCATAGGCAAGGCTAAAAAGTGTATAGGATTGCGGTGTAGCTGATCTCGCTGCAGCATTGCACCGACTGATCGGAGTGCTGGTCACAGAAGCAGTATTACTGGAAGGTTGATTATATTCTTTGTAGCCCATCGATTGAAGGCTAGCAAGGATGTTTGGCTGTTTAGAGTCGGGATCCGTACCACGATAGAAGTCATAAATAACATCGGTTGCATACGTCGTGCCATCCGATATGTTTGGAACGGCACCTAGGCTACAAAGATTGCCACTCTGTGCGCCACTAGGCCAGATATCCCTCGCGCAGCGCGTGTTGTACAGACGGCTACCCATAACACCAGGGATAAAAATAACTGGGTCGCGGGAGGCAGTAATTGGTGGGAGGGTAACTGAAAAGGATCGTTCGGACGACCAATTACTGGCAGCAGCTCCATCACCTGCGCGGATACGCCAGAAATAGGTGCCGTTGCCGGGTATTGTCACGCTCCAACTTGTCGGTGTTCGCCAAGTGCTAGTGATTCGCCACGAACTATTCGCATTACGCACTTCCGCTTGATAGTCACGAAATGAACGTGGCTGGTTATCAGGATCGCCGGCATCTTGCCACTGCAGCGAGAGAGTGCTTACCGCGAAACTTGCACCATCAGCGGGCGAAAGCATAATCGGCGTATTTGGCGACATATTCGATGTTGGGGGCGGTGAGCTACCACAGTTCACTTGGTTGTAAAGAATGAAGGATGATACTGTGTTATCAATTGTAGCACCGCCATCGAAGACATTGTTGCTCAAATCAGGATCGCTTGCATTTAAGCAAGCGCTTGCACCGCTCTGATTGAGCCCTTCATAGAGCCGAACCGACCAGCCCGCCTGAAGCCAAATAGACGATATCTGATCATTGCAAGCGTTATTAATGTTGTTTGTCTCTGGGGAAATTGACCAGCAACGTATACCCATGTAGCCAGGGTCAGCGTACACTTCGAGTGGAGCTGGCGCGCAATTCGCGTATGAATAGAGGTTGAATGATGAGATAGCATTGTCCATTGGCGAGCCATCATCAAAATTATTGTCGCTCAGATTCGGGTCACTTGCGTTCAAACATGCGCTTGGACTACCGCGATACGTATCACGGTATACACGAACCGACCATCCAGCCTGCAGATCAATCGATGAGATATTGTCGTTACAAGTTACATAGATATTTGCCGCAAGCGTCGTATTGGAATAACACCAGTTATTTGCATAGTTCGGGTCGTTATACACAACGAGAGCATAGGCAGCAGCCGGTTGAACAGATGGCTGGGGCCGTGCCTCGATAGTTGAAGTGCTCATACCGAAGAGCAGAAACGCGCAGAACAAGAACATAAGCTTTACAAGACGCGTGCGCATAACCAGTCCTTTCGTTGTGCTAGAATGATGGATGTCAGTACATGGTTATTGGTATGGCTCTAGTTTTTGCTCTCCTCCACCGCCCGCCGCTTCTCCTCCAGCCGCGCCTGCTCGGCTGCGCGTTCGGGTGCTTTACGCGTCCATTCTGGGCTTTCGGGGACGCTCTCGGGC
>LJCR01000679.1 GCA_001399705.1 Kouleothrix aurantiaca | reverse complement strand
GGGCTGCGCGCCGAGAAAACGCAGCTGATCTTCGCCCGCGCCGAAAACCTGGACGTTGATTGCGGGCGGCTGCTGCGCGAAACGCTGGCCCAGTTTGGCGGGCGCGGCGGCGGCCAGCCCACGCTGGCGCAGGGCGGCCTGCCCGACGGCGGGCAGCTTGAGGCCGCGCTGGAAGCGGCGATCGAGCGGCTGCGCGCTTCCTGACTATCGACGACTGACGACTGACGACCGACGACTCTAATCTGGCGCGAAGTGCGATGATTGAGCCGCAGAGCACACAGAGGACACCGAGGTTAGTTTTCTTGCCCGGTGTCCTCTGTGCGCTCTCTGGCTCGATCGTTTTGCCTTCGTTCTTTGGTTTAGTTCAAGCGATACGCCCGCGGCGCTTCGCGCAGCTCCTGCGCCGAAAGTGCGCCGTGCTCGCTCACCGCCGGTCGCTGCCGGCCCAGCCGCGCGCCCAGCCAGCCTGCCAGGCGGCGTGCCAGCCCCGGCCGTTTCGTAACGTCGTAGATCGCGTGCCGGTCGCGGAGCTGCTGCTCGGCGTAGGCCAGCTTGGTCGCTTCATACTGCATCCAGCTGCTCATCACATTCCTCCTATTGCGTACAGCCCGGCGCTGCAGGCTGCGTATTTGGCGTTTCGTGGGGCGAACCCCGCCAGCGCCGCGCTTCACCTGTAGATGTATTAAGCCACAGTGGCGCGTGCCGTTGGTAGCACGGAGGGATACAAAAAGTGATACTCGGTAGCAAAAATTTTCTAAATTTGCTATGATACAGAGCACAACTCATTGCGAACCACAGGCGCGCATGCCCCGCCGATCCAGACGTTTCAGTTCGGCGCGAGGTGGCATGCCTGGGGAGGATGTTTGGCCCATGGAGACAACGGCATCGTTTGGTGAGTGGGTGCGCCTGCGGGACGGTTCAGAATCCTTCGCTCAGCACGTGTACTGGCAGCGCGGCGCCGCGCTGCCAGTGTTGCTCTCATTAGACCCGCGGCCTGGCGCGATCTGGGACAGCCGCGCTTGGAGTTGACGCAGTTCGCACCGCGCCTCGTGAGCGGCATCAAGCGCACGTAACTTGACAAAAGTATCATAAGATGATATTATTCTCGTATGTTATTGATGTCCCGCGCGGCCGCTACCACTTTGCTTCTCAACCGCAACCGAAAACGGGGCGCACACGCTCCTAATCGGGCGTACACTACCATTGGGGAGCAGGTCCTCAAGCTCTGTCGATGAGGCATTCGATTGGGAGCGCCGTAACGAGCGTGCTCGGCGGCGACCAGAAGCGCGCGTGTGAGGTGCTGACAAGCGTGTTCGACCTCAAACGTGACACCTGAACCCGAGGTAGCCCTATGTGCTTGCAGTGGTGCCATACCACCCACCAGCTTATCGATAACGACATCGCCTGCACCCACTGTGCGCTGTCTGGGGCACTGCGCCCTGACCAGCGCTGCGACACCTGCCGCCACCGCGTCGAGCGCGACGGCAAGCCGCCGATGTGCCGCCTCACCAGCATGGGTCTGCCGCTCTCGGGCGGCTGCTGCCACGCCAACATCGTCTCGGACACTCCTGACGATGGGATTATGTGGCTCGATACGGACGACGTCGCGCCGAGCGCGCTCGCCCACCACCGGGTGGCCACGATCGCCGCGCTGTTCGAGCGCAGCCCGACGGCACCCGGCTACACCGCCACTGTCGACGGCGGCGTCGAGGTCAACATCGAGGACCTGGCGCGCCCGGAGGTCTACGGGGTTCCTGCCCCGGACTGGGACGCGGCGCTCGGGCGCGAGCGCCCGCAGTTTGTGTGGACGGATGCCGCCGAGGCCATTGCCACAGGCCCACGCTACAGCGACACGGTCATGCCGCTGATCGACGCGATCAGCCAGGCGCAGGCCAGCGGTACGCTGACCCTTGAGCGGCGCGCCGAGCTGCTGGCGGAGGCGCGCGCGCTGGGCCCGCTCCCCGACACGTGGGCCAGCATCGTCAACGAAGCCATCGAGATTCTGGAGGACCCATCATCGTGATCAACATCAGCCTTACCGGCAAGGGCAGCAGCGGCAAAAGCACGCTGCTGCCGATCCTACTCGAAACGGTCCGCGCACTCGCGCCGGATTTGCGGGTCCTGGTCGTCGACGCCGACCCGCACATGTCTGGCACGCGCATGCTGGGCGTGGCGGTGGAGCGCACGCTTGGGCAGCTCCGCAGCGCCTACGAGCGCCAGTTCAAGCTGGGGCCCGACGATGTGAACGAAACTCGCGAAGAGTTCGCCGAGCGCAAGATGGGCAAGGAAGCGCTGGTTCGCGCTGGCGGCTTCGACCTGCTGGCGATGGGCCACTGGGAGCTGGTCGGGAGTCAGTGTACCGTCAACCGTGTGCTGGAGCGTGCCCTGGACGGCCTGGCCGGCCGCTACGACGTTCTGATCATCGACAACGAGGCCGGCGTCGAGCACATCGGCCGCTACGCAAGCCAGCAGGTCGACCTGCTGTTGGTCGTCTCGCAGCCGGACGCCGAGTTCCTGGAGGTCGCGCAGCAGATCTGGGCGCGTTGCCGCGAGGTCGGCCGCCGGGTCGACGCGGCGCGGCTAGTCCTGAACCGCGTGCAGGACGGCGATCTTGAGAACCCGGGCCTGCTCGCACGGCTGGACGAGCTGGGGCGTGGCGGCCTGGCGTACGCCGGCGCGCTGCCCGAGTCGGCGGGGCTGCGCAAGCTCAGCCGCGCCGGCCAGTCGGCGAGCGCGCTGCCTGCCGATGACCCCTGGCGAGTCGCCGCGGCGGAACTGCTCGGCCGCGAGGTGCAGGAGACAATCGGGGTCGAGGTTGCCTGAGTCGCGGCGGCAGAAGCCGTCCTATTGCGTCGCCGAACGCGCCCGGGCATCGCGTTTTACAGCATCGCAGCGGGGTAAGGCGGCGATGTAGCAAACCGAGACACATTGCGACTCTCCCCGCAATCGGGGCGGGCTCACTCCTCAGTGGCCCGCCTGTGCGACGACAGGCCCGCTCAC
>LJCR01000068.1 GCA_001399705.1 Kouleothrix aurantiaca | reverse complement strand
GCGCGCCGCCGCGACGGCCATCATTTCCGAAGTTGTGTAGGTCATTTTCGTCTCTCTGACCGATGACACGATAAGCGTTTTTATTGTGCATCATTTCTTGAGGCCGCAGTGGTCGGTCGTCGGTCGTCGGTGGTCGCCCCGCCAAGCACATGCTCCCGCATCCACGCCAGAAAGCCCTCGCGCTCGCGGGCAATGGTGTCCCAGGCGGTGTAAAACGCGTTGTCGCGGCCATAGTAGCCGTGCGCATAGGATGGGCGCGCGCCGCCCGGCACCTCGGCAATCGCGCTCACCGCCCAGTGCGGCAACACGCAGCTGTTCGGGCTGGGCGCGCGCAGGTCGTCGGCCACTTCTTCCACCGTCACCAGCGCGGCGCGGGCGGCCAGCACGGCCTCTTTCTGCACGCCAACAATCCCCTCGATCAGCACATTGCCCTGCCGGTCGGCGCGCTGCGCGTGGATGATCGCCAGGTCGGGGCGCAGCGCGGGCACGGCGGCCAGCCGCTCGCCGGTGAACGGGCATGCGACGGAGCGAATTGCCGGGTTGCTCGCCACCAGATCCGAGCCGTAGTAGCCGCGAAAGATCGCGCAGGGCAGCCCGGCCGCGCCGGCGGCGTAGGCGTGCGCCATGGCGGCGTGGCTGTGCTCTTCCAGCTCCAGCGGGCGCGGCCAGCCCTGTTCGACCGCGTCGCGCAGCCGGTGCAGCGAGCCAACGCCGGGGTTGCCGCCCCAGGAAAAGATCAGCTTGCGCACGCAGCCCATGCCAATCAGCTGGTCGTACACCAGGTCGGGCGTCATGCGCATCAGCGTGAGGTCGCGCCGCCCCTGGCGGATGATCTCGTGCCCGGCGGCAAACGGGATCAGGTGCGTAAACCCTTCCAGCGCCAGCGTCATCCCATCCTGAACATAGGCGGCGATGGCGTCGCGCAGCGTGAGAAACTGAGGCATTCGGCCCGCTCCCTCGAATCAGAGCAGCGCGGCAGCCCGCTCGCTGCGGCCGCCGGGCGCGCACAATCATACCATACCGCCCAGCGATCATAGAGAAATTCTGCGGTATACTGCGCAGCGAGCTGTACGCCCCCAGCCCACCGAACGAGGAAAACCATTCTCACCGCAACGCGCACTCCAGCGGGCCACGACGCGCCCCACGCGCTGATCCTGAGCGCCGAAGCCGGCGGCGGGCACCGCAGCCTGTCGTTCGCCATACGCGACCTGCTGGCGCCATGCGCTGCCGCGCCGATCATCGGGCCGCAGCCGCGCTCGTTCGCCGTTTCCTACCGCCTGATGAGCCGCCATGCGCGCTGGCTGTGGGGCGCGAGCTACACGCTGACCGACACGCCACGCCGCGCTCAAGCCCTGCGCGCCATCTTCGGGCGGCTGTTTGCGCCGCCGATTGCTGCCGAACTGCGCCGCCAGCCGTACCGCTTGGTCATCGTCACGCACCCGTTTCTTGTGCGCGCCGCCATGCGCGCGGCGGGCCGCCAGCCGCAGCCGCTGCCCGTCGCAGCACTGTTTGCCGACCCCGAGCGCGTGCATGCGACCTGGCTGGCCGAGCGCGGCGCGGCGGCTACGCTGGCGATTCGCCAGAGCCACCCGCATATTCAGGTCATAGCGCTCACGAGCTTTCACGAAGATTCGCTGGTGCAGGAGGCGCTGCAGGCCGGCGCGATCGGCTACCTGCTCAAAACCGTGACGGCCGATGAGCTGGCGGCCGCCGTGCGCTCGGTGTCGATCGGCCGGCCCACGCTGGCGCCCGAGATCACGCAGGCGCTGATTCATGTCACCATGCACCCATCCACGCTGGGCGACAGCCTGACGGCGCGCGAGCGCGAGGTGCTGGCGCTCATGGTCAAGGGCCTGAGCAACGCCGAGATCGCCGCCCAACTGGTGGTGAGCCGCTCCACCGTCAAGTTTTACGTCAGCAATATCCTCGGCAAGCTCCACGTCGCCAGCCGCGTCGAGGCGGTCGCGCTGGCCGTGGAGCAGCATATGTTCACGCGGCCACATCGCCTGCCCGTCTAGCCACGCCCCGCATGGCCATGTGGCCAATCCACAGCCTAGCCACCTGACTAGCCAAAATCTCGCCATGCGTCCGATGCGCATGGCGAGATTTTTGCCTATTCTACATAGGAATAGATCCACACAGATCCAAAGTGAAGATGCGTACGCGCCAATGGGCGCACCCCAACGACGCGCGGCGAGGCTGCGGCGGCATTGCTGCCGGCTTCGCCGCAGCGGCAGCGAGCACGAGCGTGAGCATGACTCTTGGTGCAGGGCCGTAGCTTTGCCACTCGCACGATTGCCATCCAGATTGTTTGGATTCCGGGAAGAACACAGGGAGGTTGCCGATGCGTAGTATCGTTGCAGCAAGCTTGAAGTCTCGGCTGTTAGTCGCCGCGCTGGCCGTGGGGCTTATGGTCGTGGGCATCATTCAATTGCGTACGATGCCGATCGACGTATTGCCGGAGTTTACGCCGCCATATGTCGAAGTCCAAACCGAGGCTCTGGGCCTTTCGGCCCAGGAAGTCGAGCAGCTGATCACGGTTCCGATGGAGCAGGATCTGCTCAATGGCGTGCCGTGGCTCAAGACGATTGCATCCAAATCGGTCCCCGGGCTTTCCTCGGTTCTCATGACGTTTGATACAGGTACCGATCTGGTAAAGGCGCGCCAGATGGTGACGGAGCGCATGGCGCAGGCGTTCGCGCTGCCGCATGTCTCGAAGCCACCAACCATGCTTCAGCCCACATCGTCGACTGGCCGGGTGATGATGATCGGGCTGTCGTCGCAGAATGTCTCGATGATCGACATGGGCGTGCAGGCGCGCTGGACGATCGTGCCGCGCCTGATGGGCGTGCCCGGCGTGGCCAACGTCTCGATCTGGGGCCAGCGCGACCGCCAGCTGCAGGTGCAGGTCGAGCCCAAGCGCCTGCAGGAGCAGCATGTGTCGCTGCTGCAAGTGCTCGAAAGCACCGGCAACGCGCTGTGGGTCTCGTCGCTTAGCTTTGTCGAGGCGTCGACGCCCGGCACCGGCGGCTTTATCGACACGGCCCAGCAGCGCCTCGGCATTCGCCACATTTCGCCGATCATCACGGCGGATGGCCTGTCGCAGGTGCCGGTTGAAGATACGGATGGCAAGCTGCGCCTGGGCGATGTCGCGACTGTGGTTGAAGACCACCAGCCGCTGATCGGCGACGCGCTGACGGGCGACCAGCCAGGGTTGCTGCTGGTGGGCGAGAAGTTTCCGGCCGCAAACGCCCGCGAGGTTACGGCGGGCGTCGAAGAAGCGCTCGCGGCAATGCAGCCGGGGCTGCCCGGCATTACGGTTGATACCTCGGTGTACCGGCCGGCAACTTTCATCGACATGGCGTTCGGCAATGTGACGCTGGCGCTGATTATTGGGTTTGTGCTGCGGCTGCTGCTGTTTGGCGCGCTGCTGTTCCACTGGCGCGCGGCGGCGATCAGCATTGCGACGCTTCCGCTGGTGTACGTTGCTGCGGCCTACGTGCTGTATCTGCGCGGCGCAACCATGAACGCCATGGTGCTGGCCGGGTTTGTGATCGCGCTTGGCGTGGTGATCGACGATGCGATTGTGGATGTCGAGCATGTGCTGCGGCGGCTCGCAACCGCGCGCCGAAACGGCAGCGAGAAGTCGGCAGCGGCGATTGTGTACGAGGCGGTGCTGCAAACGCGCGGCGCGATGATCTACGCCACGCTGATTATGCTGTTTGTGATCGCGCCGGTGTTCTTTGTCGGCGGGCTGGCCGAGGCGTTCTTCCAGCCGCTGGTGCAGGCGTATGTGCTGGCGTTGCTGGCTGCAATGCTGGTGGCGCTAACCGTTACGCCGGCGCTGTGCCTGCTGGTGCTGCCGAGCACGCAGGCCGAGCGCCCGGCTGCGCCGGTGGTCGCGTGGCTGCAGCGCCGCTACGAGCGCGCCCTGACGCGGATCGCCGGGCGCCCGCGCTGGCTGATTGCCGGCGTCGCCGTTCTGTTTGTCGCCGGGCTGGTGGGGGTGCCGTTCCTCAGCGCATCGCTGCTGCCGTCGTTCAAAGAGCGCAGCCTGCTGGTGCACCTGAGCGCCGCGCCAGGCACCTCGCAGCCGGAAATGAGCCGCATCGCCGATCGCGTGAGCCGCGATCTGCGCGTGGTTCCGGGCGTCAGCCAGGTCGGCGCGCACGTCGGGCGTGCCATCCAGGGCGATCAGGTGGTCAACGTCAGCTCGGCCGAGCTGACGTTGACCACCTGATCGCCCTGGATGGCACGCCCGACGTGCGCGCCGACCTGGCTGACGCCCGGAACCACGCGCAGATCGCGGCTCACGCGATCGGCGATGCGGCTCATTTCCGGCTGCGAGGTGCCTGGCGCGGCGCTCAGGTGCACCAGCAGGCTGCGCTCTTTGAACGACGGCAGCAGCGATGCGCTGAGGAACGGCACCCCCACCAGCCCGGCGACAAACAGAACGGCGACGCCGGCAATCAGCCAGCGCGGGCGCCCGGCGATCCGCGTCAGGGCGCGCTCGTAGCGGCGCTGCAGCCACGCGACCACCGGCGCAGCCGGGCGCTCGGCCTGCGTGCTCGGCAGCACCAGCAGGCACAGCGCCGGCGTAACGGTTAGCGCCACCAGCATTGCAGCCAGCAACGCCAGCACATACGCCTGCACCAGCGGCTGGAAGAACGCCTCGGCCAGCCCGCCGACAAAGAACACCGGCGCGATCACAAACAGCATAATCAGCGTGGCGTAGATCATCGCGCCGCGCGTTTGCAGCACCGCCTCGTACACAATCGCCGCTGCCGACTTCTCGCTGCCGTTTCGGCGCGCGGTTGCGAGCCGCCGCAGCACATGCTCGACATCCACAATCGCATCGTCGATCACCACGCCAAGCGCGATCACAAACCCGGCCAGCACCATGGCGTTCATGGTTGCGCCGCGCAGATACAGCACGTAGGCCGCAGCAACGTACACCAGCGGAAGCGTCGCAATGCTGATCGCCGCCGCGCGCCAGTGGAACAGCAGCGCGCCAAACAGCAGCAGCCGCAGCACAAACCCAATAATCAGCGCCAGCGTCACATTGCCGAACGCCATGTCGATGAAAGTTGCCGGCCGGTACACCGAGGTATCAACCGTAATGCCGGGCAGCCCCGGCTGCATTGCCGCGAGCGCTTCTTCGACGCCCGCCGTAACCTCGCGGGCGTTTGCGGCCGGAAACTTCTCGCCCACCAGCAGCAACCCTGGCTGGTCGCCCGTCAGCGCGTCGCCGATCAGCGGCTGGTGGTCTTCAACCACAGTCGCGACATCGCCCAGGCGCAGCTTGCCATCCGTATCTTCAACCGGCACCTGCGACAGGCCATCCGCCGTGATGATCGGCGAAATGTGGCGAATGCCGAGGCGCTGCTGGGCCGTGTCGATAAAGCCGCCGGTGCCGGGCGTCGACGCCTCGACAAAGCTAAGCGACGAGACCCACAGCGCGTTGCCGGTGCTTTCGAGCACTTGCAGCAGCGACACATGCTGCTCCTGCAGGCGCTTGGGCTCGACCTGCACCTGCAGCTGGCGGTCGCGCTGGCCCCAGATCGAGACGTTGGCCACGCCGGGCACGCCCATCAGGCGCGGCACGATCGTCCAGCGCGCCTGCACGCCCATGTCGATCATCGAGACATTCTGCGACGACAGCCCGATCATCATCACCCGGCCAGTCGACGATGTGGGCTGAAGCATGGTTGGTGGCTTCGAGACATGCGGCAGCGCGAACGCCTGCGCCATGCGCTCCGTCACCATCTGGCGCGCCTTTACCAGATCGGTACCTGTATCAAACGTCATGAGAACCGAGGAAAGCCCGGGGACCGATTTGGATGCAATCGTCTTGAGCCACGGCACGCCATTGAGCAGATCCTGCTCCATCGGAACCGTGATCAGCTGCTCGACTTCCTGGGCCGAAAGGCCCAGAGCCTCGGTTTGGACTTCGACATATGGCGGCGTAAACTCCGGCAATACGTCGATCGGCATCGTACGCAATTGAATGATGCCCACGACCATAAGCCCCACGGCCAGCGCGGCGACTAACAGCCGAGACTTCAAGCTTGCTGCAACGATACTACGCATCGGCAACCTCCCTGTGTTCTTCCCGGAATCCAAACAATCTGGATGGCAATCGTGCGAGTGGCAAAGCTACGGCCCTGCACCAAGAGTCATGCTCACGCTCGTGCTCGCTGCCGCTGCGGCGAAGCCGGCAGCAATGCCGCCGCAGCCTCGCCGCGCGTCGTTGGGGTGCGCCCATTGGCGCGTACGCATCTTCACTTTGGATCTGTGTGGATCTATTCCTATGTAGAATAGGCAAAAATCTCGCCATGCGCATCGGACGCATGGCGAGATTTTGGCTAGTCAGGTGGCTAGGCTGTGGATTGGCCACATGGCCATGCGGGGCGTGGCTAGACGGGCAGGCGATGTGGCCGCGTGAACATATGCTGCTCCACGGCCAGCGCGACCGCCTCGACGCGGCTGGCGACGTGGAGCTTGCCGAGGATATTGCTGACGTAAAACTTGACGGTGGAGCGGCTCACCACCAGTTGGGCGGCGATCTCGGCGTTGCTCAGGCCCTTGACCATGAGCGCCAGCACCTCGCGCTCGCGCGCCGTCAGGCTGTCGCCCAGCGTGGATGGGTGCATGGTGACATGAATCAGCGCCTGCGTGATCTCGGGCGCCAGCGTGGGCCGGCCGATCGACACCGAGCGCACGGCGGCCGCCAGCTCATCGGCCGTCACGGTTTTGAGCAGGTAGCCGATCGCGCCGGCCTGCAGCGCCTCCTGCACCAGCGAATCTTCGTGAAAGCTCGTGAGCGCTATGACCTGAATATGCGGGTGGCTCTGGCGAATCGCCAGCGTAGCCGCCGCGCCGCGCTCGGCCAGCCAGGTCGCATGCACGCGCTCGGGGTCGGCAAACAGTGCTGCGACGGGCAGCGGCTGCGGCTGGCGGCCCGCCGCGCGCATGGCGGCGCGCACAAGAAACGGGTGCGTGACGATGACCAAGCGGTACGGCTGGCGGCGCAGTTCGGCAGCAATCGGCGGCGCAAACAGCCGCCCGAAGATGGCGCGCAGGGCTTGAGCGCGGCGTGGCGTGTCGGTCAGCGTGTAGCTCGCGCCCCACAGCCAGCGCGCATGGCGGCTCATCAGGCGGTAGGAAACGGCGAACGAGCGCGGCTGCGGCCCGATGATCGGCGCGGCAGCGCATGGCGCCAGCAGGTCGCGTATGGCGAACGACAGGCTGCGGTGCCCGCCGCCGGCTTCGGCGCTCAGGATCAGCGCGTGGGGCGCGTCGTGGCCCGCTGGAGTGCGCGTTGCGGTGAGAATGGTTTTCCTCGTTCGGTGGGCTGGGGGCGTACAGCTCGCTGCGCAGTATACCGCAGAATTTCTCTATGATCGCTGGGCGGTATGGTATGATTGTGCGCGCCCGGCGGCCGCAGCGAGCGGGCTGCCGCGCTGCTCTGATTCGAGGGAGCGGGCCGAATGCCTCAGTTTCTCACGCTGCGCGACGCCATCGCCGCCTATGTTCAGGATGGGATGACGCTGGCGCTGGAAGGGTTTACGCACCTGATCCCGTTTGCCGCCGGGCACGAGATCATCCGCCAGGGGCGGCGCGACCTCACGCTGATGCGCATGACGCCCGACCTGGTGTACGACCAGCTGATTGGCATGGGCTGCGTGCGCAAGCTGATCTTTTCCTGGGGCGGCAACCCCGGCGTTGGCTCGCTGCACCGGCTGCGCGACGCGGTCGAACAGGGCTGGCCGCGCCCGCTGGAGCTGGAAGAGCACAGCCACGCCGCCATGGCGCACGCCTACGCCGCCGGCGCGGCCGGGCTGCCCTGCGCGATCTTTCGCGGCTACTACGGCTCGGATCTGGTGGCGAGCAACCCGGCAATTCGCTCCGTCGCATGCCCGTTCACCGGCGAGCGGCTGGCCGCCGTGCCCGCGCTGCGCCCCGACCTGGCGATCATCCACGCGCAGCGCGCCGACCGGCAGGGCAATGTGCTGATCGAGGGGATTGTTGGCGTGCAGAAAGAGGCCGTGCTGGCCGCCCGCGCCGCGCTGGTGACGGTGGAAGAAGTGGCCGACGACCTGCGCGCGCCCAGCCCGAACAGCTGCGTGTTGCCGCACTGGGCGGTGAGCGCGATTGCCGAGGTGCCGGGCGGCGCGCGCCCATCCTATGCGCACGGCTACTATGGCCGCGACAACGCGTTTTACACCGCCTGGGACACCATTGCCCGCGAGCGCGAGGGCTTTCTGGCGTGGATGCGGGAGCATGTGCTTGGCGGGGCGACCACCGACGACCGACGACCGACCACTGCGGCCTCAAGAAATGATGCACAATAAAAACGCTTATCGTGTCATCGGTCAGAGAGACGAAAATGACCTACACAACTTCGGAAATGATGGCCGTCGCGGCGGCGCGC
>LJCR01000678.1 GCA_001399705.1 Kouleothrix aurantiaca | reverse complement strand
ATCGCAATCAGGTCGATTGCGTGGCTGCTGGCGTAGTCGATAATGGCAGGCGCAGGCGCGCCGAGAACCACGCGCGTTGTGGTTGGCGCACCCTGGCTGCGCAGGCGCACCGCTACCTGCGCGAGGTATTCGTGCGCCACGCCCATCCACTCGTCGAGGATTTGCTGGCTAAGGTTGGCGACATGGGCAGCGGGCGCGTAGCCAAGCGAGGGCGGGTTGAGCGCCTGCACGACGGTGTATTCGGCCTCGCACAGGCTGCCCAGCGCCAGCGCGTGCGGCAGCACCTGCTCGGCCAGCGGCGAGCCGTCGAGCGGCAGCAGGATGCGCGCAAACGGCAGTGTGTCGACGGTTTCGAGCAGGTCGACCGGCTCGCCGTGCGGGCGTGTTAGGAGCACAGGCATGGGCAGGGTGCGGATCAGCTCTTGCGCAACGCTGCCCAGCCACGCGCGCGAAAGCGGCCCGTAGCCGTGCGTGGTCATCACCACCAGGTCGGCGTGCCTGGCAATAGCTTCGGCACAGAATGTCGGGGCGGGCGGGCCATCCAGCACTGCGCTGCGAACAGGTACTTGCCAGCGTTCTTCCAGCACCCCGGCGAGCTGCGCCAGGTAGGGCTCGGCGTGCTGGCGATCGTCGGTGGGCGCGAGCGTTTGCGCTTTGCGGAAGCGGTGCGGCGCGGGCGTGGCGCAGATATGTACCAGCCGAACGGTGGCACCGGCGCGCCGGGCGATGCCCAGCGCCAGCGGCAGCGCATGCTCGCCAAAGGCCGAGCCGTCGAGCGGCACAAGAATAGTGCGGATCATGGCTGACTCCTTTCGCCACGGGCAGCCTGCCGCACGATATGTGGCGGTGTGCCCGCTGAGCCAAGCATAGCGCTGGTGGGCAGCAATATGCGGAAAGAAGTGCTACCGCCGGGTGATGGTTTGATTATTCTTGGCAGCGCCGATGGTGAGTGAGCCGTTACCGCTGGTAAAGGGGGTGTAACCAACCGCGCTGCGCAATGCTGCTATGCTGTTGGTGGGTAATCCGATAGCAATGGAGGTATTGTGATGCCCCGGCGAACAATCATTGTTCCCATCGATGGCTCGCGCTTCAGCCGACAGATTGTCGCTCACCTGAGCCAGGTTTGTGATCCCGCCAGCGATGTGCTGGTGCTTCTGCGCGTGGGCGAGCCGGCCGGCAGCCTGATTGGCGCGCCGCCGCGCCCGGTTTCTAGCTCGTGGACGGCACCGATGTTCGATCGCGCGTGGGATATTGAGTATACAACGCACCCAATTTATTCCACCCAGATCGAGCAGGGCGAGCGCTCAGCGCTGGAGCTTGAGCTGAACCCGGATCGTCAGCAGCTTGAACAAGCCGGGTTCACCGTAAAGAGGGTGGTGCGCTTTGGCGACCCGGCCGACGAGATCGCGACTGTGGCTACCGAAGAGGGTGCGGCGCTGATCGCAATGGCGACCCACGGCCGCACGGGCTTGCGCCACCTGCTCATGGGCAGTGTGGCCGAGAAGGTGCTGCGGCGCGTCGACATCCCGGTGCTGATGCTGCGGCCTTTCCGTGCGGAGGTGCGAGTGTAGGGGATGGGAGAGAGAATTGGGGATCGGAGATGCGAACGACCAGCGATTGCCGCTGGTCGTTCGGTTTTTTTGTGCCAGCCGATACGGATAAAAACGCCAAAGGAAAATTGAGGATCTTTGGCAACCGCACCCTTCGATACGGCCTTACGGCCTACTCAGGATGCGGTGCTCGTGCCATTGTGGCAAAGCGACCGCTACGGTCGGTTCTGGCCGGCGATCGGCTGGTTGAGGTTCAACTCAACCGTGTCGCCGTTAAGCTGGGCAGCGAAACGGTCGAGGCTGCGCGGCGATGGGCCGGAAAGGTACCCGCCGTCGGCGGCGTAGCGCGAGCCGTAGCACGGATCGACGAAATGCTGCTCGGCGGCGACCCACGCCACCACGCAGCCGCGGTAGGGGTCGCGCGCGTTGAGCACCAGCGGGCCTTCCGCGCCATTGGTAACATAAACGACTTGCGCCTCGGCCTCGGCGCGCTGCGGCCCGGCCGCCAGCAAAACGCTGGCCGGGCCAAGCGCCTGCCAGTCGGGCGTGCGCGGGCGGGTGAGCAGGCCATACATCACTGCAACAATGGCGAGAATGGTGAGCAGAATGGCCGCCAGCAGCGCAATGACGGTGATACTTTGCCGGCGACGGCGCGATTGTGTACGAACGCTTGCCATGATCTTCCTGCTAGAAATGCGCCTTGCCCGGGATGATTTCGCCAACGTTGATTTCGACCTGTCCGCCATTCATCTGCACCGCGAAGCGGTCGAGACTGCGCGGCGACGGCCCGCGCACATAGCCGCCATTGCACCCGTAGGTTGCGCCGCCGCACGGTTCGATGAAGTGGCGGCTCGCGGCGTTGTAGCGCACGCGCGGGTCCTGGCAGACGCTGCCGTAGGGGCCGTGCGGGTCGCGCGTGCTCAGCGCGAGCGGCGCGCCATCTTCCCAGAGCCCGTAGATTTCCTGCCCGGCGAGCAGGAGCAGCTGCGGCGTGCCAGAGCGAAGCTGTTCGGCAGAAAGTGCCGGCTCCCAGGTGCGTGGCCACAGCATCGCAACGGCCAAAGCTGCCAGGGTTCCCAGCATCCCTAGAGATGCGAAGCCGGCGCTTACCGCCAATCGCTGGCGAGTTTGGTAGGGTAGAACTGTTGCGGCCATATCGTGTTCCTGGTCAGGCGAAGGACGAACGACCACGCCGTTGGTGGTCGATGGTCGTTCGTCTTTGGTCGGAATCAGCGGTCGCGCTTGCCACGGCGGCGGCGCTGGCGCGGCCTTTCGGCAGGGTTTCCGGCAATTCGCCGCGCCATTTGCCTTCCGGCAAATCGGCCAGCGCCGCCTCGACGAGCTTGATGCTCTCGTAGGCTTCGAGCAGCAGCAGCATCAGGCGCGCATACACATCGCCGCCATCCTGCGTGATCGGCTTGAAGCCCAGGCGCGCATAGGCGGCATAGGG
>LJCR01000680.1 GCA_001399705.1 Kouleothrix aurantiaca | reverse complement strand
GTGTCGGCGGGCGTCTGCTCACGGATCTCGCGCTCAGTGGTGCCCGAAGCAGCGGCGACCAGTTTCTGCGCCACCTGCTCGGCCTGCTCGGGCGTTTTGATCGACTTGACTGCCGTCTTCACCGCCTCGGCAGCGGGTTCGGCCTTGGCTTGCGCCTCGGGCGAGGGCCTGTCCCAGGGATGCGGCGCTTCGGGGGCGATTATAGTGTCAGGTTTTGCATTCTGCTGCGGTTCTTCTGCCATGAGTTGCTCCTTTCCTCGGGCGGCGCTGGCCGCCACATTATGCCGCAACCGCACGCTCCGCCGCCTTCGCGCGATCGGCTGCTTGCTCTGTCGCTGTTTCTTTCTGCGGGACGATCACAGCAACAGCGTGCGGCACAACTTGAATTTGAATCGGCGTGTTCCCCAGGATCTCGCCATCGGCCTGCACCGGCAGCGGGTGGTCGGCGCTAATGACGATGCTATTCGCCGCAGCCAGGTAGCGCACATTACGGTCGCGGCGCTGCTGGCCCAGGATGGTGTGCCAGATCAGGCCCAGGTAATCGAGCGCGGTGCGCGCGCTGACAATGCACACGTTGATCTTGCCGTCGTCGGGCGAGATATTCGGGCCCCAGCGGAACGGCGGCACGCCCAGCACGCCGCCATTGGCGATCAGCACCTGCGAGGCGCGCGGGCGCACGCGCTGGCCATCGGCCTGGATGGTGAAGCGAACAGGCTGGTAGCCCACAAAGCGTGTGAGCATGGTCCAGATATATGCCGCGCGCCCGAAGCGGCGCTTGGCTTCGCGCTCGGTATCGCGAATCATGAGTGAGTCGAGGCCAATGCCGATCTGAAGGATGAAATAATCATCGCCAACCTTCATTGCGTCGATTTTGGTGGTGCCATACTGGCCGGCCAGGAGCGCGCAAGCGTCATCGAGCGTCATGGGCAGCTCAAGCTCACGGGCAAAAACGTTGGCCGTGCCGACGGGGATGATGCCCATTGGAATATCGCTGCCGATCAAGCCCTCGGCCACTTCAGAAACGGTGCCGTCGCCGCCAGCTGCGCCAACCAGCGCCACGCCCTTTGCGGCTTCGCGGCGCACAATCTCAGCCACGTCCTCGTCGTCGGCGCCAGTGGTTTCATAAATGTCAACCGTTGTATCTTCACCGAAATGCTGCTGAAGCGCGTTGCGCACATCATCGGCGGTGCAGCTTCCGGCCATTGGGTTGAGCACGACAAACACGCGCTGCCCGCTACCCGGCTCGCGCGATACGGTCGTGGTATCGGCTACGTCTTGCAAATCTGTCATCCCAGGCGCTCCTCATCGGTGTGAAAATTGCTAGTGCTCCAGAGAGTTAGGCAAGATTCGTACCCGAAATATTTGGGACCGAGAAACAGAGCGCCAGGGGAAGAAAGGGTGAGGAAAACAAAAGAGAGCGGCTTTACCGCTCTCCAGTGCTGGTGCCAGGGACGGGGGACGATCCCGTGACCTCATGTTTTTCAGACATGCGCTCTACCAACTGAGCTACCCTGGCGGGTTCGAGCTTCGAGCGGTGAGTGCTGAGCTTTGGAGTTAGCTACGGAGACCGCACAACTCAAAACCGAGAACCCGCAACTCGCTCTCTGGTGGGCGATGACGGACTCGAACCGCCGACAACCTCGGTGTAAGCGAGGCGCTCTACCAACTGAGCTAATCGCCCGTGGTGCCGAGGAAGGGACTTGAACCCTTATGAGCATTACTGCTCACTAGGCCCTCAACCTAGCGCGTCTGCCAATTCCGCCACCTCGGCGCGCACGTGCGGCATTATAGCTATGAATAGCATGCTTGTCAACTACGCCGCGTGCGCGCGCACCGGGCCGCTGCACCGCAAGCGCGCGATTTGCGCCGCGCCGCGCCTTTCTGCTATAATAGAAGCAGCGCTTATCGGCTTTTCACTGCGCCGCTCACACAGGGCGGCGCTTTCTATGGACAGGAGAACCCTATGGCAACGACGTCGGATCTTCGCACGAATATTATTATTCGCTATAACGGCACGCTGCACCGCGTTGTCGAGTTTCACCACCACGCCCCTGGCAACTGGCGCGCCATGGTTATCATGAAACTGAAGAACGTGCAGACGGGCAAGGTGATCGAGGATCGCGTGCGCGCCGGCTCGGACATCGAGATTGTGCGCGTCGACAAGCGCCCGATGCAGTTTCTGTATCGCGACGGCGACACCTACCACTTCATGGACAACGAGACGTTTGAGCAGATCGAGCTGACCGAAGACACGATCGGCGACCCGGCCAAGTTCATGAAAGATGGCGAGATGGCCGACATTCTGTTCTACGACGACAACCAGATCCTGGGTGTTGAGGTGCCGTTCTTTGTGACACTGGAAGTGACCGAGGCGTCGGTGGCGGTGCGCGGCGATACGGCCACCAACATCACCAAGCCAGTCACGCTTGAGACGGGCGCGGTGATTCAGGTGCCGGCCTTTGTGAACCAGGGCGACGTTGTGCGTGTGGACACGCGCACCGGCGACTACATCGAGCGCGTGAAATAGCGCTATCGGCTGCGCTCGATCACATACACGCCAGCTGGCTGGCCCAGCACCTGCACCGGGAAGACCTTGCGGCGCGCGAATATGTTCGCGCGCCGCAGTGATTCTTCAAGCGTGCGCCGGTCGCCGGTGAGCGCCACCAGCGGCGCGCCGGGGCGCAGCACGCGCACCATTTCGCGCAGAAATGCCGGGTAGAGCTGGCGATTCTCGGCTACGCTGCCGATCTGCTTGCCAAACGGCAGGTTCACCGCAGCAGCGTTAACCGAGCCAGCGTCGAGCGGCAGCGCGCGCGCATCCCAGTGCTGGATCTCAATCGGCTTGTAGCGCGGCCCAATGTTGCCAAGCGCAAGCTCCACCGCGTCGGGGTTTGCGTCGCCGCCCAGCAGCTGGCGGTAGCGCCCCAGGTGCGCGCGCTCGATCAGCACGGTGCCGGCGCCGCACATCGGGTCGAGAAACACATCGCCGGGCGTGGGCTC
>LJCR01000677.1 GCA_001399705.1 Kouleothrix aurantiaca | reverse complement strand
AGGGGGCGGGCTGGCAGCCGGTTCACGGGCTCTACGCCCTCGGCAGCGGCGGCCTCTTCGGCGTCGGGCTCGGGCAAGGCCGGCAGAAGTTTCTCTGGCTTTCACAAGCGCATACCGACGCCATCTTCGCCGTGATTGGCGAGGAGTTCGGGCTACTCGGGACTTTATTCGTGGTCGGCTGCTTTCTGGTGATTGCGTACCGTGGGCTGCGCATCGCCGGGCGCGCGCCCGACCCTTTCGCAGCGCTGCTGGCAACCGGCATCACAGGCTGGCTGGTGTTTCAGGCGCTGACAACATGGCAGTGGTGACGACGCTGCTGCCTTTTACCGGCCTGACGCTTCCGTTCATCAGCTACGGTAGCTCGTCGCTGATTATGTGTATGGTGGCGGCAGGAATACTGTTGAGCATCTCGCGGCACCAGGTCGAGCGCCCGCGCGACCAGATCGAGCAAGCGCCGCGTTTGCTCCGACGCCCTCCCATCGCGCTGCGCGCGCGCCTGGCCGAGTGGTGGCGGCCAAGCCTGCGCAGCCTGGGCAAGCAGCGGCGAGGAACGCGCGGCACGATTGGCACAGCGCGCCGCAGCCCACGCCGAGTACGCTGACGGAACCTGGCAAAAAAGAGTGTGGACATCGTTGGACGAGCAAAGCAGCACCAGTCGGGCGTTGTGCATCGTTCGGCCGAGGTGCGATTTGATTTGGCAACCAGGAGAAGCCCAGCATGACTACAGACAACGGTTTAATCATCATCAACCTGGGAAGCTCCATCGTCACCTACGCCATCTTGATCGGATTGGCGGCCCTGGGCTGGCGCAAAGGCTTCCGCTACATGCTTAGCATCGCAATCTTCATCACAATAGGCTACCTGCTGACTGTCCAGGGCGGAAATTTTGTTGTAGGCCTGATCAACCGGTTCTACACGAACTTTCCGAAGCTGATCGCCTTTGCCCTCGGCCGCGACTTCAATACTGTCGAGCCGCTCAATCCGCTGATCCCCGATAACTTCCAGGCCCCGCTGCTGCTGCGCATTCTGGTCTTCGTCGCGCTGCTGGCCGTGGGCATTGCGAACGCCTGGCCGTGGGAAGGCGCGCCGCTCAAGCCCAACGACAAAGCGCAGAACATGCGCCTGCTGGGCCTGCTGGCCGGCCTGTACGTCGGCGTGCTGGGTATCAGCGCGGCATCGGCGTTCTGGGCCGCCGCGCCCGAAACGCTCAACCGCGGCGGCCTGATTTCAAGCGCGCTGACGAGCCTGCCGAACTACGCCGCAGTTATCCCTTCTATGATCGGCGCATTTATTATTCTGCTGATCGTGCTTATTCTGCTGCGGTTCAACCGCGTGTGGAAATAGCGAATACTGGCATGCACTACCATATCGTCGGCATTGCGGGCGCGGGAATGAGCGCAGTCGCCAGTGTGCTGCTCGACCAGGGCCACGCGGTCAGCGGGTCGGATCTGCAGCAGAACGCCCTGACAAGCGCGCTGGCCGCGCGTGGCGCGCAGATTGCGCAGGGGCACGCGGCGGCGCACATCGCCGGGGCCGACGCGCTGGTGGTCACCTCGGCGGCGCGGCCCGATCACCCCGAGCTGCAGGCCGCGCAGGCGGCTGGCATCCCGGTGCTCAAGCGCGCCGACCTGTGGCGCCAGTGGTCGGCCGAGCGGGCGATTATCGCGGTGGCCGGCACGCATGGCCAAACCACCACCACGGCAATGATCGCGCTGGCGCTGATGCAAGCCGGCCGCGACCCTGGTTTCCTGCTTGGCGGCGAAGCGCCCGACCTGCCGAGCAATGCACGCTGGGGCAACCCGGCCGCGCCGCTGGTGATCGAGGCCGACGAGTACGACCGCACGTTTCTGGCGCTTGCGCCGCAGATCGCGGTGATCACAAACATCGAGCTGGATCACGTCGATATTTATGCGACAGAAGCCGACTACGACGCGGCGTTTCGCACCTTTGCCGGCGCGGTGGCGCAGTCCGAAAACCTGATCGTGTGCGGCGACGACGCGGGCACCCAGCGCGCGCTGGCCCTGCCCGCGCAGCAGCTGGCTGTACAGGTCGAGGGCTTGCAGGCTGGCCAGTGGCTCAAGCGCGCCCATGGCGTGAAATGCTGTGCGCGCCTGCGCAATATAGGTTGCAGCCTCGTCGGCGCGCCCAACCAGCAGCAGCAGCAGCCCTAGCTGGCGGGCGCTCAAGCTGGCGCTGCCGTCGCGATAATAATCGCCCAGGTGGCGGTGCGAATCGAGCGCCAGCGACGCGGCTTCGCTGCTTTGCCCTTGCAGCTCAAGCGCGAAAGCGCGGTGGCGCAGCAAGTTTTGGCGCAGGCGGTCGTCGCGATCGACCTGTGGCAGGCGCAGCGCGCTATCGATAGTAGTTAGCGTGTCGCTTGGCGCGCCAAACTGGTTATGAATTGAAGCGACGATCATGGCCATTTGCCAGTGCCATGCTGGCGAGAGCGGATGCCCTGCGGCCTGGCGCGCCACACGCAGCGCCGCGGTGTGCCGCCCTTTAGTGTAGAGCAGCGCCGTCACGCACACCAGCGCCGCCCCGCGCGACCACGCATCGCGCAGCTGGTTGGCCGAGCGCACCGCCTGAATGCAGCACGCAACAAAGCTCGGCGGCCGGCCACGCAGGTACAGGAGCGCCGTTAGGTCGGCCAGCGCACGCAGCTCGCGGTCGAACTGGCCAGCCTGGTGGTAGCGCTCGGCCGCCCGCTCGATCGCGCTGATTGCGTCCTCGGGCGCGTTGGCGATCTGGCTGTATCCCCACATGTAGAGCAGCTCGGAGTCGTGCTCGCGCAGATCGCCGGGCAGAATTTCGAGCCAGCGCCGCACCGATTCGCGGCGTGGCGATTGCAGCAGCGGCCAGGCGCGCTCGCGCAGGGCGCGCGCCAGCTCGTCGGTTGCGCCCGCGCTGGCATAATGCCTGAGCGCTTCCTCAAGGTCGCCGCGCGCCTCCTGAGCCTGGCCAAAGCGGCGGTGCAGCGTGCGGGTGTCGGGCTGGCTTGGTGT
>LJCR01000675.1 GCA_001399705.1 Kouleothrix aurantiaca | reverse complement strand
CAGGTTGCAGGTTCTCTACCCCTTCGTGTCTTCGTGCCTTCGTGGTTACGTTTTCTGGTTCTCGGTTCTGTGGTTCTCGGTTCTTGGTTCTGTGGTTCTAGTTCAGATCCATGCCCTGCGGAACGTCGGCGCGGCTTTTGTTGCCCATGATCCAGCCGATCACCTCGTTGCGGTCGGTTTCAGCGAGCGGTGCTTCGGCCAGGTTGCGCCCGTGGAACAGCGCCATCACGCGGTCGCAGACGTAGAAAATATCGTCCATGCGGTGGCTGATCAGAATCACGCTGATGCCGTGCGTTTTGAGGTCTTTGATCAGGTCAAGCACCTTGCGCACTTCTTTGATCGCCAGCGCGGCGGTTGGCTCGTCCATAATCACCACCCGCGCATCGAAGGCGGTGGCGCGCGCAATTGCCACGGCCTGGCGCTGCCCGCCCGACAGCTCCTCGACGCGCTGCTGCACGCTTTTCACATGGATTTTGAGCTTGTCGAGATGCTCCTGGGCGTGGCGGGCGTTGGCCTTGTGGTTGACCACCGGGAAGATGCCGAGCAGACGGCGCACCTGCTCGCGGCCAAGAAAGATGTTTTCGTCGATGCGCAGGTTGCCCGCCAGCGCCAGATCCTGGTAGACCATCTCGATCCCGCGGTTGCGGGCGTCGCGCGGGCTGCCGAAATGCACGGGCTGGCCGCCCACCAGCAGCTCGCCTTTGGATGGGGGATGCAGGCCCGAAAGCACCTTCATGAGCGTGCTCTTGCCCGCGCCGTTGTCGCCCACCACGCCAAGCACCTCGCCGGGCATGACGCGCAGATTCACGCTTTCCAGCGCGGTTACGGCACCAAAGTACTTACTGATCCCACGGGCCTCGATGGCAGGCACAAGCTCGCTCATCGCCACTCCTTGATGAAAGTTACAGGTCAGCCGACGAACGACGACTGACGAACGACGACTGGGAAATTTACCACAGAGACACAGAGGCACGGAGTTTTGAACATTCTGCCAACTGCTGACTGCTGACTGCCAACTTCAGCATCTGTGTAATCTGTGAAATCTGCGGATGTGATCGCCTCGCTTGATTAAAACAGCCGCTCTTTGGCGCGCATCTGCTCCCACTCGGCGCGCTGCGCCTGCACGCTGGCGCTCTCGCTGACCTCGGCCACCGGCACGTCCCACCAGCTTTCGTAGCCCGGCACGCCCTGCAAGCGGTCGTTGCGAATATAGATCACCGTGGTGCGCTCGATGTCGCGGGCCGCCCGCAGCGCCGCCACAAAGTCGTCGTAGGTCTCGCAGCGGATGACGTGCGCCCCCAGGCTGGCGGCATTGGCGGCCAGATCAACCGGCAGCTCGGCAATTTCGTCGGCGCTGTCGTCGGGCAGCACATTGTTCTGCGGGAAGGCGTAGCGCGTGCCAAAGCCTGTTTGCCCGAGCGAGCGGCTGAGCGAGCCGATGCTTTTGTAGCCGCTGTTGTCGAACAGCGTGACGATCAGCTTGCGGTCTTCCTGAATCGAAGTCACGATTTCCTGCGCCAGCATCAGGTACGAGCCGTCGCCAACCATCACATACACGTCGCGCTCGGGCGCGGCCATTTTCGCGCCCAGCCCGCCCGCGATCTCGTAGCCCATGCAGGAATTGCCGTATTCCATGTGGTAGTTCTTCGGGCTGCGCGCGCGCCAGAGCTTGTGCAGGTCGCCCGGCAGGCTGCCCGCCGCGCAGACCATAATCGCGTTCGGGTCGCTGCCCTCATTCACCGCGCCGATCAGCTCGCCCTGGCTGGGCAGCGGCGCAAGCCGTACGTCGTAGATGCGCTGCACCTCGGCATCCCACTCGTCGTGCAGGCGGCGGGCGGCGGCTTCGTACTCGTTCGCGACATGCCAGCCGCCGAGCAGGGCGGCCAGCTCTTCCAGCGTGGCGCGCGCGTCGCCCAACAGCCCAAGCGCGCTGTGCTTGGCGGCATCGAAGCCGGTGACGTTGATGTTGATAAAGCGCAGATCGGGGTTTTGGAAGGCCGTCTTCGAGGCGGTGGTGAAGTCGCTATAGCGCGTGCCAATGCCAATCACCAGGTCGGCATCGCGCGCGAGACGGTTCGCGGCCAGCGTGCCGGTTGCGCCAACCGCGCCCATGCACAGCGCGTGGTCGAAGGGCAGGCTGCCCTTGCCGGCCATGGTCTCGCCAACCGGGATGCCGGTTGCGTCGACAAACTCACGCAGCGCGCCGGTCGCCTCGCTATAGATCACGCCGCCGCCCGCCACAATCAGCGGCTGCTTGCTCGCGCGAATCCACTGGGCAGCAGTCTCGAGCGCGGTGCGGTCGGGGCGGTTGCGGGCGACGTTCCACACGCCCTTGCGGAAAAACGCCGCCGGGTAGTCGAAGGCCTCGGTCTGGACATCCTGCGGCAGCGCCAGCGTCACCGCGCCGGCTTCGGCCGGGCTGGCCCGCAGCGTATACATGATTGGCTGGCCGGCGGAAGCACTCGCGGCGGGTGGATCGAGCGTGAGCGTTGGCGCTTCGCTGCGGTGCGGCGGGCAGGGCTTGCCTTTGGCCTCATTCGCCAGCGCGGCGGCCCGGTCGCGCACTGCCGCGTCGGTCACGGTCGAAAGATCGAGCCCGTCGGAGAAGAACCAGATCGCGAGCTGCCGCGCCGCAGCCTCGTCGGCGGTTTTCGCGCTTGCGGCCGGGTATTTGTCCAGCAGGTAGCGGATCTGGCAGCCGTTCGGCAGGTCGAGAATGGTGCCATCGCTGGTGTACGGGTCGCCGGGGCGCACATGCACGTCGAGCTGGATGCAGAACACTGGCACGTCTTTCCCGCTGGCCAGCTTGAAACTCAGCAGCCCGGCCCACTCGGTGCGATCTTTGCCGTTGTGGCGAAACGAAACTTCGCGGCCGCGAATCCCGCCGTCGCCGAAAGTTTGCTGCGCGATACACTGGATATGGCAGCGGTGCACCCTCACTACGCATTTATTCTTGATGCCCGCGACCAGGCCACTCTCGAGGCGGTTCGGTCCCAATCCAGCA
>LJCR01000676.1 GCA_001399705.1 Kouleothrix aurantiaca | reverse complement strand
GGTGGCGCGGTTATCCCTTTGCCGGCGACTGACCTGGTCCGCGCGCTCTGGGCGCAGTTCTACAGCGGGACCGCGCCAGGCATGCTGGGACTGGTCCCGCATGCGCAGCTCTGGCTCGACGAGCAGCCGCGGGTACACGGCCCGGACAGCGGAATCGTCTCGCAGCTCTACCAGGCGATAACGACATCGCTTCGGGACGCGCGGATGTACGGGGCGGCACTGGAGGCGGCGAACGCCGGAATCGTATTCGCGGAGCACCTGTCCGGCCCGCGCGAGCCGAACGCCGACGCCAGCTCGGCCTACTACCGCCGCAGCCGCGTGTACGCGGGGATGGCGGAGAGCGCGCGCGGCGATCGAAGAGGAGAGTTGCTCGGCCTGGCCGCCGCGGACGCTGCCGAGGCGGTGGCGCGGGCGCCGGAGAACCGCATTGCGCTCCGTGTAGTTAGCTTGCAGAACCTGGCCCAACTCCAGGCAATCGCGGGAGCCGGATCGACCGCCGCAATCACACCCCTCCAGCAGGCGTTCCAGCAGGCAGGCGGGAACACGCGCTATGTGCGTGACGCCACCAACATCACGCTCAGTCGCAGCGGCCTGTATCACGTGGCCGCGCGGGTGTATATCGATCTCGCGCGTATCGAAGAGGGGCGTGGGTATCTTGAGTCTGCGGAGGACCATATTGCGGACGCGATCGGGTCGCTCAGCGCCGTCGAGCACCGCTGGAACGTCGATATGCAGATTACGCATATGGAGATCGCCGCGCGCCAGGGGAATATGCGCGACGCCGCGGACATCGCTCCGCAGATCGCCAGCGCGCTGGATATTCACCAGTCGCGGCGCCTGGGAACGCGCGCCCTGGAGGTCATCTCACGCGTCCGCGTGCCGCGCGCGAACCGGGCGGCGCGCGAAAACCTCAGCGATGCCGCCGCGCAGATCAAACGCATGCTCTCATCCACGGGAGTCATGGCTGTATGAGCACGGAAGCGGACCGACGGGTCATTATCATCGGTAATGACCTGCTTGCGGTCGCGCTCGCCGCCGGGCTGGTGAGGCATCAAATACCGGTCCACGTGCTCATAGAGCAGGTCACGTCGCGCGCGCGTCAAGGTGGGCTCCCTGGCCTGCTCATCCCCAGCGGCCCGGGCATGGCCCAGACACAGTTGCAGCGCTATGAGCGCTGGCTCGCCGAGCTTCAGGTCGCGCCCGCGGCTGTTGCCTTCGAGGCGCTCCCCGTCGCCGCGGCCGGCGGATCGACGACCGGGCCGTCACTCCTTCCCGAGATTGGTGTGGTCGATCTCACGCGGCTCCGCAGCGCCCTGCGGCAGCGGCTCGACGCGATCCCGGTTCCTGTCGAGCCCGCGCGCGGCGCCGAGCCGCAGTGGCAGGGGGAACAGGTGATCGGAGTCAGGCGGCGAGGCGGCGAGGTGGTGTTCGCGCGCGAAGTGGTTCTGGCGAGCGGGCTGAAGACCGGCCGTTTCTGGCGGCTGCCGCGGCCCGCTGCGGATCTTGGGCGGCGGGCGCTGCTCCGCGCGCACGAATCGGGCCTTGGAACGCGCTACATGTTCCCCTTTGACGGCTCGGTGTGGGTGGCGGGCGACGCGCCGCCCACACCTGCGGAGTTTCCCATCGGGGGCGACGGCGCCGAGCGGGCGCTGCGATTCCGAGGGATCGGCGCTGAGCGCTCGCTCCGCCCCTACGCGGTCCAGCGCCACACGCTGGGCCTCTTATATACTTGGGGGAGCGGCGGGCAGGGCCTGCTCGCGCTGCCGCTGATGATCCGCGGCCTGCTGTCGTGCATGAACGCGCTGCCGCTTGAGGGAGGGGTTGATGACGGGTCTCCGCTATGATGTCGTCGTGATCGGGGGCGGGCTTTCCGCCTGTGAGGCGGCGCATGCGGCCGCGCAGCTGGGCTGTGAGACGCTGCTTCTTGCCGCGGACCTTGGCCATCTGGCCGACCTTTCGCTCAATGCACGCATGGGCGGGCCGGTGCGCGGTATCCTGGTCCGCGAAGTCGAAGCGCTCGGCGGACTCAGCGGGCGGGCGGCCGATGCCGCGCTGCTGCATATTCGCCTGGTCAACGAGACGCGCGGGCCGGCGCACCGGGCGCTGCGCGCGGTCCTCGATCCGGCGGCGTTCGCCCGGGCGATACGCCAGGCTCTGGCGAAAGTGGAGCATCTCACGCTTCAGCAGGGCGTGGTCACGGCCATCGATCGGGATGCAGACGCTGCCCCCTGGGTCGTGGCGGTGTGCGGCGCGCCGCCGATCCGCGCGCAGGCGGTGGTGCTCGCGCTCGGCACGGCTCTGCGCCAGCACATCTGCATTGGCCGCGATCGAGAGACGCGCCATGGCGCTGAGGCGGCGCTCGCGGATCGGTTCGCCGCGCTTGTTCCACTGGCGCGGTACCACATCGCCCACCCGCCGCTGATCGATCGCGCGACTATCGATGTCAGGCGCGCCGAGGCGCTGCTCGGCAGCAGCACCCCGCTGGCGTTCTCCTGCGCGAAGATAGCACCGCTGCCGCCCGAGGCGATGGCGCCGATCTACCGCGCGTTTGTCCAGCGCACCTGGCGCGATCAGCTCCCGAGCTACCGGATTGCAACCACCCTGGCGACCAACGCGGTGGTCGCGTCGGCCTGGTCGCCCGTCACCCGCGGGCTGACGAGCCAGGGCCCGGAGGGCTGCGACCCGCTGGAGTGGATCGTTGTGGGCGTTCCCGCGGCGCGCCAGGCGCTCATCCTGGAAAGTGCGTCCTGGTCAGCCGGCGCGGTCTACCTCCGCGGCGCCTATACCGCGCTGGGTGTAGATGATCAGATGCGGTTCATCGCCACTTTGCCGGGCCTGGAGCAGGCGAGGATGCTCCGGCCGGGGATGCTCGTCGAGTATGATGGCGTGGCCGGGGGCGCGCCCGGAAGCGATCTGGGCGTGCGCAATCAGGCGGGGCTGTACGCCGCCGGCGCCTTCGCCGGCGGCAACGGCAATGAGGAAGCGGCCGCGCTCGGGATGATGG
>LJCR01000674.1 GCA_001399705.1 Kouleothrix aurantiaca | reverse complement strand
AGGGATACGTGCAAACCCGCTGCCAGCACTGCGGGCGCGCGCTGGTGGGACAGGCGCGCGCGCAGGGGGACGTCATCTGTCGGACTTGCCAACCCAGAGCGCAGCAGGCACGTCCACTCGCGAGCCGCCCACCACTACCCCTACACTCGCCATCGACGCCAGCACCAGGGCCAGAGGAGACATTTGAGGTAGCCCGCAACCGCTAGCCTGAGCATGTTCAGCCGGCAGTTCAGGCGTGCTGGGACAAGCCGGCGATCCAGGCGCTGCGCGCTAGCGCCGCGGCGCGCAATCTGACGCTCCCGCTCCGCGGCGGCGGTGGGATACGCGGAGCAATCGGCGAGCGCCAGCTCGCTCTCGCCGACCCGCAATTCCAACAGCTCCTGGTCGACGCCGCCCGCGCGGACATCAGCGTACGGACGCTGGCCGCCGTGCTATTCGGCACCACGCCTGGCAAAGCCTCTGACGATATTGCCCGGGCCATTGACGCCTGCGATCCAACCGCGCGAAACAACCGCCGGCGAGACGGATGATAACAGGCGATGAACCCACCCGCTACCATCTGCTTGCGCTTCGGCAATCGTTGCCCTAATGGTTGTAGCAGCCCAACCGCTCGTGCCGCGATCATCAGGTTTATCCTGTGCGCTCTTGCACTCCACGCTCCTGCTGGGCGCGTGCTCGTTTCTGCGACCGCGCACGCGTTCCTTCGGCGCTAGCAGCTTCCCATTCCGCCGCAAAGGCTGGATGATTCTCGACCCATTGACTAAGCGTCTGCCGGGTAATACCTGCCGCTGCTGCCGCTTCCTCGCCCGATGCTCCGTCCCGGCGGGCTGTGAGCGCCCGCTCGATTGACTTGGGCCGCCGCCAATGGTCATGCCCCGTTCCTCAGCGCTGCCAGAAATGCTGTTTTTCGCTCGACCTCGCCCTACTGTCGCTCCTGCGCCTCGGGTACATCCGTGAGGAGCCGCACCAGAAGCCGCTGTGGATCACGTTCCCTGTAGATGCGCACGCCTCGTCGCTTCGCCGCTGCCCGCAGGTCAGCGGCGAGATCGGCGAGGTGCTCGCCTTCCTCCGGCACGATTTCATAGAACTGCATGTCCATGAGCTGGTCGAGCATCGCATCACCGCGCGCATCTCGTTGCCGGCGTGCGTGCTGGCGTGTAGTCTTTTCTTTGCTTGCGGCATCGTGCCACGCCTGCGCGAACGAAGGGTCCCATCGCCGCCGCCGCAGCGCCTCGCCCCACTGCCAACCGGCCTGCTCGGCTGCTGCCTTCGGTCGTACGCCTTGCGCCAGGGGCGCGAGAAATGCCTCTGCCAGCGGCGCCTCACGCGTCAATGTTTCCTCACGCCTGTGGCGTAGCTGCTCCTCATACGCCTCGCGGACCATGGGAATGGTCTTGGTCCAGACCAACGCAATATCCGGCGCCACACCAACTGTGGCGGACGCCTCCACCAACGGCATATTGGCGCGCAGGGCAGCCGCAAGTTGCTCTTGCTGCTCGCGCGTATACGCTGTGAGCTGTTCCTGCCGGGGAAGTATTGCAGCAACCGACGACGCCAGTGTAAGCAGATCCCAGGCTTGCCCAAAGGGCGCATTCTGTACATGCACCTTTTCGACTGCCTCCAATGACACTCCGGCTACCTGCGCCGCCTCTGCCAACGACTGGCCGTCACGCCACGCGCGAAAGAAAGTTCCGACCCAGCCCGCACGGGGGTGTTCGGGCTCGATCTGCGGCGGAAGCGCTCGCGTAGCAACAACCGCTGCTGCAATCACCCGATTGAGCAGCGCCTCGAAGGCTGCGCGCCGTTCGGCCAGTGGAGTTGACTGAGAGGTACGCCAGACCTGGCGGAATAGCGGATTTTGCTGCTGCTCGGCACGAATCTGCTCCTCCGTTACACCGGCCTTCGCACAGGCGGCGTCTGCCGATTGACCGGCCAGCAGCGCGCCGAACAAGGTTGGGGCCCATGCGGGCATTTGCTGGCTGAACAATGTGGGGATAGGCTCGGGAGCAGAAATGGCTGTGGAGTCGGGCGCCGGCTCGGGAGCAGCGATGTGCTTGATGAGCGCGAGATCCTGCGCCAGGCGCTGGCGCGCGGCTTCAATGGCTTCCCTGCACGCGTCACGGAACGCTGGATCGGCCGCAACGCGCTCGTAAAAACGTTGTTCGGTAATTCCTGCCTCTGAGCAGGCGTCTTGAAGCTGCCGACCACGCGCCAGCGCCGTGATCACCGCGCGCTGCCACTCTTCGTCGGGTGATGCGGAATCCTCACGCTCAGAAAGCTGGTGACCAGTGAACATTGTCAAGTATGACCCGCTCAGGCGCCATGACCGGTCGTCATGCGCAAACCTGCGAGCGGCGGCCTGCCGCGGGATAATGATAGTGACGACTCTAGCGATAGATGCGCGCTCGGCGGTGCGGAGGCAGATCGGCTACGCCAAGATTGTGCCACAGAAGTGGCCGCTTGTCCACAACGCGGCATGAGCGGCAGATCTACCGCCGCACCGCCAATAACCGGTGAACACTCCAGGACCAGGCGGCTTGAGCCCGGCGGCTCTATCCTGGCACATATGCCCGGCGGGTTCTGGCGCATAACTCCGCCACTACACTGGGATTGCCACATAACCTCGCCACGACGCCCGCGCCGATGAACGGACGGTATGCTGTCCTGATGCTGCCCGCGCGAGCGAAGGGCGCCGGGGCCTCCGCAAAATGAAGCATAACCCCGTCTCGGAGACGGGGTTATGCTTCAAACACAGGCCGCACCAATGCGACAACTCGACGCGACCGCGGCGACAAAGCGGCGAGCGTAACTCAGCGGCGGCGATCGCCGCCGTTCGCGCGTCCCCCTTTCGGCTGTGCCTCCGACCATGCGGCGCGGAAGCGCTCGTTGGCGCGCCGGTGCTCATAGACCGTACCGACCGAAACGCCGGCACGCCGAGCCGCCTGGTCGAGGCGAGCGCCGCGCCGGAGCGCCTCTAGGAACGCCGCCTCCCAGCGCCGCGGCATGTCA
>LJCR01000672.1 GCA_001399705.1 Kouleothrix aurantiaca | reverse complement strand
CATCAGCACCGCGTTATCCGCTGCGGCGGTGATGGCAACACCAGCGTCACGCACGCGTGTGAGCGTCTGCACCTGGCCATCCGTCAGCGGCACGGAAACGCCCGCATCATTGACCGATGCGACCTTCAGGCCGCGGATTGAGCACAGCCCTGAGTCCAGCAGGCCGCTAGAGGCCGAGCAAAGCTGCTGCATTTCCCCGCCCTGCGCGGAAAACGACAGGATGATCGGCGTCCCCTGCGCGATCTGGCCGGGCTCCGGGAACACGCTGGCGGCGACGACAATCGCGCGATCGGCGAGCGTGACGGTGCTGCTCTGCGCGACCTCCGTGGGCGCCGCGCTGACGGGGACGCTGGTTGCGTCGACGCCTTGCGGCGCGGCCGCGGCGGCGGCAGGCCGTCCAATCGGCTCAGGGGTGGTGTTGATATAGGATGGGCGCGATGGGCGGTACATGGCCAGGCCACCCACGACCAGGCCCAGTATCAGGATCGCGCCGCCGATAATCAGTGTTAGTCCACGAGGCATACGAGAAGCTGTCCTTTCAGTGTGTGGGCGCGTCGCCCGGCGGGGTCACCTCTGGGCCATACAATGCGAGGCCAGTCGATGGCGTGTAGCGCGACACTACGGTATCTTGATGTAGGAGATGTCCATTTGGGGCGGTGACCGCGCGTGTGCGCGTGATGACCATCCCCCCACTGCCGCGTGAGACCCACTTCACAGCACCATCGCCGAGCGAGCTGTCTAAGCGCCACTCTGGCGCGGGCGGGTCGGTTCGATTGGTGTAGACCGGGTCGGAGACGACGACCTTCCGGCCGTCAGAGACGCCCCAGAGCGTAATAACGAGCTTCCCACCCGATGCCGCGGCGGTCACCGTAATGGGGAAGGGCGAGTCGTTGCGCCAACGCATATCGAGCGATGGCGTGAATACCGCCGCGTCAAGCCCCGGATCGTTCTGAAACGCGCGCAGGTAGAGGCTGTGGTTGCGCTGCGACAGGATCTCCATGCCGGCGTAGAACGCGGCGCGGTAGAGCCCGGTCGAGACCATACAGATTCCCCCGCCGATATTGTCGTTGACGACCGCGCCGCCGACCACGGCCTGGCCGCCCTGATACCCGGTCGCCGCCGAGACTTCGCCGACGACGCCCAGGTAGGAGAGGCTATAGCCCGGGTATACCACCAGCCCGTCGAACTGCGCGGCTGCCAGCTCGATATTGGTTCCTTCAGGCGTCTGCGGAGCGTAGGAGAGGTGCGACTCGCCGAGGACGACGATCGGCCTGGCCCGCTCACGAAACTCCTGAGGCAAGCGCTGCGCATACAACGTTCCGAGCGCGCCAATGCGCGGTTTGCCGTCGCCGCCGTTCCCGATCGGCAAATACTCCAGGCGTACACGCTCAAAATACTGCACGAGCATGGGCGTTCCATCGACCTGCTCGATAAATTCTTCGGAAATAGGGTTGCCAAAGAGCGCTATGCCGCCTTCTTGCTCCCAAAACGCGCGCAGCACGCCGCCCATGGAGTGACCGCTCTCAGGGATCAGGAGTCGATCGGACGGGACGGCGGCGGGCTTCTGGAAGGGCATATCGGTGCGCCCCTCGGTGAGCAGCGCGCCAAGCCTTGCGAGGGTCATCGCACCATCCGGGTGCAGCTCCAGGCGCGCGCGCTCGAAATACTGCACAATCAAGCCATCCTCGGTCAACTGCTCCGTGATCGGTTTACCGAAGATCGACGCTCCCCCATTCGCGTCATAAAATGCCTGGAACGGTCCGGCCAGGTTATGCCCGGCATCCTCAACATAGCGTGAGGGCGCGCCGAGCGGCGCGTTGGCCGTGGCGTTCAGCAGGGCACGCGCCTCGGCATGCGCGACGGGACCAGCGGGCGACGTGGCTGAGCTAGTCGTCATCATCGCGATCAGCGCCAGCAGGGGCGCGATCAGCAAATACAGGGCACGTGGCGAGGTCATATATCCTCTGGGTGCTAAGTCAAGCGAAACGAAAATGGTCCCAGGTTCACATCGACATGGGCGGGTGCGCACTACGCGCCAAGGTTCATCAGCACGCTTCCGCCGCCGGTCATTACGAACAGCAAATTACCCAGGATGCCGATGACCAGGCTGATCGCCACAGTCAAAAGCAGGTACATGGTGCGCCGCTTGAGCATCCGGGTGAACTCATCACGCAGCACCTGCTCCAGGGTCGCCTGCTGCGCACTCAGCACTGCCTGCGGGTCGGTTCCCTCGGCCTCGGAGGTTGCCAGCGCGTCGGTGACGTCGATCAGCTCGATGCAGCCCCGCGCGCGCGCCACGACTCGCAGCGCGTCAAACGGTCGAATATAGCGATCGCGCGTCATCTTGACCGCATCCCCGACAACCGCCTGCATGAGCGCGCGCTTTTTGAGCGGCTTCTCGATGTAGCGCTCCAGGATGACCATCGGCGAGTCACCCCCGGCGAGGCTGACCTGAATATACGAGACCAGGCCCGGCGTGAGCTGGCGAAGACGGCGCGCGGCTTTCTGCGCCTCGACGATTGGCCTGCGCGGGATAACCACGCCAATGTAGAGATACACGCCGATCGCCAGCATAAACAGCAAATTGCGATACCCGGCCGCCGAGCCGGAGATCAAGGCGATCAGGATCAGGATGAACGCAAGCGGAATACCCGCAATCTGTCCGATCAGCAGACGGCCGCTCATCTCTGAGTGGTTGGGGAGCACCCGCACGCCGAACGCGGCCCAGCGGGAGCGCTCCAGACGGGTCAGCCCGAACGCGGCGACCATCGCCCCCGCGAGACTGAGGGCGAAGTATGGCGCGGAACTTGAAACCAGAAAATCCATAGCTATCTCCCGAAAACCACCAGGCCGGCGATCGGCGGCGCGTTTGCGGCGCGCCTACCACTGGCCTTGGTGGCAAAAAAGCTCAACAACATCAGTAATCCATGTCGTCTGCTTGCGACAGCAGCACGCCGGCGACCAGCGGGCTGAGCAGCGCGGCGATGACAATCGCTCCCACGATCATACCC
>LJCR01000673.1 GCA_001399705.1 Kouleothrix aurantiaca | reverse complement strand
CTGCATCCCCAGCAGAAAGTTCTGACATTTCCCCTCCACACCCGCTTGCATGCCAGCATCCAGGCTGGCCGGGCGGCGCAAGCGGCACCATATCGTACCACGCTCGGGCGTGGAGGCGCGCAGGAAAACTCAAACCGAATCGCAAACGGTGTCGGGGCAAATGCCGGTGCGGATCATCTTCCTGAAAACGGCTGCGCCACGCTCGTGATATCCAGGCCAGCCACCAGCTTCTGCGCGCTCACTAATGCGCGATTGCTCATCGTACACGCAACGCGCCCGTCAGGTTGATCTGCGCTGGCGGCGTAGCTGGCAAGGTTTCCAAGCACAAACCTTGGATTGATTGCTATCAGCTTCCTTCAGCAACTTGCAGATGAGTTCAACTCTGGCATGATGTGTGGAATAATAGGAAATGGCAGAAGGATGCGCTGGAGAAAGAACTATGAACCTGTATTACTACCGAGCCGGCAGCGCGCCGGCGGAAGCTCGCACGCTCGACGCCGACCTGTGCGTGGTTGGCGCGACGGCTGCGGGCGTTGCTGCCGCCGTGGCGGCCACGCGCCTCGGGCGCACGGCGGTGCTGATCGAGCACGGCGGGGCAGTGGGCGGCATGACGGCGGGCGGCCTGAGCATGACCGACATTGGCAACAAGCGCGCGATCGGCGGGCTGTCGCGCGAGTTCTACCGCCGCTGCGGCGCGCACTACGGCGAAGCCGAAGAATGGCGCTTCGAGCCACACGTTGCCAGCGCGGTGCTGGCCGATCTGCTTGCCGAGGCGGGTGTAACGCTGTTCACGCGCCAGCCGCTTGCCGGTGTTGAAATGGACGGCCAGCGCATCACGAGCATCACCACCGAGGGCGGGCTGACCGTGCGGGCGCGCATGTTCCTCGACACAAGCTACGAGGGCGACCTGCTGGCGCGCGCCGGGGTTTCGTACACCGTCGGGCGCGAGTCGAACGCGCAGTATGGCGAAACGCTGAACGGTGTGCAAATTCACCCAACCCACCAGTTCGACCTGCCCGTTGACCCGTACATCACGCCTGGCGACCCGGCCAGCGGCTTGCTGCCGGGCATCGAGGCCGCGCCCGCCGAGCCGCCCGGCACCGGCGACCACCGCGTGCAGGCGTATAACTTTCGGCTGTGCCTCACGCGCGCGCCCGGCAACCGTATTTCCTTCGAAAAACCGGATGGCTACGACCGGCGCGAATACGAGCTGCTGGCGCGCTACTTTGCCGCCGGCTGGGGCGCCGAGGTGTTTCGCAAGTTCGACCCGATCCGTGGCGAGAAGGTCGATATGAACAACCACGGCGGCCTTTCGTCGGATTTCATTGGCCGCAACTACGCCTACCCGGAAGCGAGCTACGCCGAGCGCGAGCGCATCTTCCAGGCGCACGTGACCTACCAGCAGGGCTATATGTGGTTCATGGCGAACGACCCCGCGGTGCCGCCCGCGATCCGCGAGCGCTGGGCCGAGTGGGGGCTGGCGGCCGACGAGTTCACCGCGACGGGCGGCTGGCCGCACCAGCTCTACGTGCGCGAGGCGCGGCGCATGCTTGGCGATTATGTCATGACCGAGCACGACTGCCGGGGCGCGACGGCGGCGGACGACGTGGTGGCCCTGGCGGCCTACACCATGGATTCGCACAACTGCCGGCGCTTTGTGCGCGACGGGCGCGTGTGGAACGAGGGCGACGTGCAGGTGGCCGGCTTTCCGCCCTACCCGATCAGCTACCGCGCGATCGTGCCACGGCGCGGCGAGTGCGAAAACCTGTTGGTGCCGGTGTGTCTTTCGTCCTCGCACATCGCCTACGGCTCGATCCGCATGGAGCCGGTCTTTATGATCCTCGGGCAATCGGCTGCGGCGGCGGCAAACCTCGCCATTGCCGGGGGCTGCGCCGTGCAGGATGTGCCCTACAGCCAGCTGCGCGAGCAGTTGCAGCGCGATGGGCAGGTGCTGAGCTGGGATGATCTGGCGGGCGAGCTGGGCGAAGTGGTGTGAGGATTGCGACGACGGACTTCGACGACCGACCACGTCTAGGGTGGTGTGCATAAAACGCGCACCCTTCGATACGCGCTTCGCGCACTCAGGATGCGCATACACATTACATCTACATCGTCGGCGGTCGGTCGTTAGTGGTCGCCTTTCCAGGGCTAAGTCCAAGTCTCAAAATTCATCCCCAGATGAGGCAGATTACGCAGACTGGAAAGCTCATATCTGTGTAATCTGCGCAACCTGTGGATAGATCTCGTTCTCATTCCAACGTCGATATGTCCCAGCGCCTTCGTCGTCGGCGGTCGGTCGTCCCTCGTCGCGGAGGCGCTAGTTCGCCAGGAAGTTGCGCAGCAGCTGCTTGCCGGCGTCGGTCATGATCGACTCGGGGTGGAACTGCACGCCCTCGACCGGCAGGTCGCGGTGGCGCAAACCCATAATCAGGCCGTCGTCCGTCCAGGCCGTGATCTCCAGGCAGTCGGGCAGGTCGTCGCGCCGCACAATCAGCGAGTGGTAGCGCGTGGCCTGAAACGGCGCCGGCAGGTCGCGAAACACGCCCGCGCCCTCGTGGTGGATCTGCGATACCTTGCCGTGCATCACCTGCGGGGCGCGCACCACCGCGCCGCCATAGGCCGCGCCAATCGACTGGTGGCCCAGGCAGACGCCCAGGATTGGGAAGCGTTCGCCCAGCTCGCGGATGATCGGCACGCTGATGCCGGCTTCGTTGGGCGTGCACGGCCCCGGTGAAATGACGATCTTTTCGGGCGCAAGCGCGGCCACTTCGCGCACGCTCAGCTCGTCGTTGCGCTTCACCAGCACGTCCGCGCCCAGCTCGCTCAGGTACTGGTACAGGTTATAGGTGAACGAGTCGTAGTTATCGAGCAGGAGGATCATTGGTTTTTCCTTACTTGATTGCGGCGCGCAGCGTGTCTTTCAGCATGTCGTAGGCTGGCTTGGGCTTGTACTGGTCGTCGAACAGGAGCGCATCGCCAAAGCCGGGGAAGAAATCGGGCACCCACGAGTG
>LJCR01000671.1 GCA_001399705.1 Kouleothrix aurantiaca | reverse complement strand
GCCCATCAGCCGGTCGAAGGGGAAAGGCGCGACCGGGCTAAACTTCTGGTCGATCTGCTTCATGGAGGCGAAGCTACTTTTCTCCAAAACTCGCGCCAGCGCCTCGTCGCTCAGATTGACCTTCATCAGGCGCGCGATCTGCCGCACGGTTTCGGCCGGGTCGGCCTTCATGGCGGCATAAGAAAGAAACAGCACGTTGGGGAAAACGCGCCAAGGCCAGTAGCTGGCGACGTGCGCGGCCCACGAGCCGTACGGGAAATCGTTTGAGAGAAACAGCTTCAGCCATTTTTCCACCGGGATCATCACCGATTTCGGCAGCATGCCGCCCGAGAAGAAGTAGCTCGACACAAAAATTTCCTTCGGGTCGCGCACGATCACGATGTACTTGGCTTCGGAATTGTAGGGCACATAGTTGCTTTCCAGGTGCGTTTTGATCACGCGCATGCCGGTGGGGGTGTGCTCGTAGGTGGCCGGGTCGCTCAGCGGCACAATCGTGGGCAATGGCGACTCGGGCCAGGGCACAACATCGTGGATGTGCTCGAACTCGCCCTGGCCGTGCGTGGCGATCTGGTAGGCGATCTGCATCGCCCAGTTGGTGCCGCTCTTCGAGTAGGTGCAGACAAAGACGTCGCGCCTGGTGGGGCGGTAGCCACGGAAGGCTTTGGCTTTCAGGCGGGGCGACTGCATGCCGCGCCCGAGAAAGCGAAAGGTTTGCTCGGTGAAGCCCAATGTGGCAGCGAGCCACATGCCAGAAAACGTGACCAGCATAATCGGAACCTGTACCAGCGAGCGGAGATGGTGCAGCACGTTCGGTTTGCGCCGGGTCATGGCGGGCTCTCCTCGGTAGTGGCGGCAACAATATTCGGCTGAGGTGCTGTGCAACGAGAATTTACTCACCACAGAGGCACAGAGAACGCAGAGAAAGGGATGGTAGAGCGCTATTTCAGCATTCTGTTTGCCACTGTGCTGTGCTTTTGCGCAATCTCGTTGCAGCGCTTGGGTGATGGCGCTATCTTACACGATTTCTGGGAAGTGTATGCAGGGGTATAGTAAGCCGCCAGGGCCGATGTCAACGTCCCAAAATTTATCCACAGATGACACAGATTACGCAGATGAGAGCCTTATACGAAATACGGATAATTACTTCTGTATTGTCATGCTGAGCGTAGCTGCGCTCCCTCTCGTTGCTATGAATAGGAGATTCCTCACTCCGCTGGCGCGGAGTTTACCCTGAGCGGAGCCGAAGGGTTCAGAATGACAAAATGTAGGTCTTTATCCGAACTTGGTGTTAGCGCAGCGCTTTTCGGTGCGATCGAGCCACGCTGCTCGTTCGGGAGGGCTTCAGGAAGCCACGCATGGGCTGGGGCGAAACATGGCTGCACATGTTTCCGTTGCCATGCTTCACTCCGCTACTGCGCCGTGCAGTATCGCGCTCTCGCAACGCCACGAGATGCTTCGCGGAGTGTCTCGTGATCGTCGCCAAACGGCCCGGCCTGCCAATCACGAAGCGAACATGCGTAGAGTGGTCTGCGCATCGGTCCTGTGCTACTTGGGCACCTCGGCCAGATGGTGGCGGTACGCATACACCGCCAGCTCAAAGCGATCGGCCACATTGAGCTTGCTGAAAATCGACGTCAGGTGGTGGCGCACGGTTGCCTCGCTGATCACCAGGCGCTCGCAGATCTGCCGGTTGCGCAGCCCATCGCCCACCAGCGCAATCACCTCGCGCTCACGATCCGTCAGGCGGGCGATCTTTTCGCTTTCCTGCGAATGGCTGGCCGGCTGGCCGCGCGCGCGCTCGTTCAAAATACTCGCGATCAGCATGCGATCCAGCCAGACCTCGCCGGCGCACACCTTCTCGATCGCGCGCAGCACCGTTTCGGCCGCCTTTTCCTTTAACACCAGGCCCATCGCGCCCATGAGCACCGCGCGCCGGTGCACCTCGGGATCGCGCACGCCGGTAAGCATAATCACATGCATACTCGGCACCCGATCGATCAAATAGGGCAAAAGCTCAAGGCCATCGTCGTTGCCCAGGTCGACATCCAGCAACACCACGTCGGGTTTCACCCGACTGACCCCAGCCAGGGCTTCCTCACGCCCGCCCGCCTCACCAACCACCTCAAGCCCTTGCTGCGCATTGATCAACACGCGTAAACCATCACGCAAGAGCTGATGATCGTCGATAAGATACACGCGTACAGGATCATCGCAGCTTGCCATAAGCAACACCTCACATCTCAACCAATGACGTATGAGAATGACATTGCGTTATGACGAGAAGCTAGCAACCCAAAATATGCACGTTCGAAAATATCAAGTATTGTACCATCGTTGTTTTCCAACAGAAATATCACTGTACTAGCGCAGCACGTTGTGCGTTTCATTTCCCGCAAACGCAAGCAAACGCAAGGTTGCTCGGCCTCATAATCGCAAAATCGTCATCGGCACGTCCCTGCTCACAATCGCCGTGTACAGGCACTTGCAGCCGAGCGCCGGCGGCACTGCCAGCGGCTCGCTCATCATGTTCGGCTGTTCTTGACATGGCACCCAATCTGCTCATAGGTTCAACAGCGCGCTCAAAAAGAATATGCTGGCTGGCCTTTCGTCTGGCCAAGCCTGCGCATCCCTTCCAGCACGCGCACAAATGACGCCACAGGCGACCAGAAAAGGGCATGCAGGGGCAATACCTGCACACCCTCCGCCGCAAACCGGCCGGAGCTACTCACTACACGGCAAAATACTACGCGGCCAGTACTATTACCAAAATGTAATCAAAATTGGACAACGAATTTTGTCTTGAGATCCGTTCTACATACAGACATCGCATAAAAGATCGATACTCACTTTTCGATCAACCAACGTAGCTGTCGACCAGCCCGAAACAAAGCACTCCATGTATTAGAGGATTTTCATGGGCGTTTTGTTTAGTGCTGAAAGAAAAGGCTCAAGCCAATGCTCGTGTTGATGAAAGACTACCTGCTTATTGTAGCGTTTGGCATTATCGCAGCGC
>LJCR01000670.1 GCA_001399705.1 Kouleothrix aurantiaca | reverse complement strand
CCCCACACCCGTGCCCGCCGACGACGCGGCAGGCACGGGTGTGGGGACTGCGCCAACGCTGCTGCTGGGCGCGCCGCCGCAGGCCGCCAGCGCATACGCCGAGCCTGCGCTCACGCCAAGCAGCGTCACGACGCGCAAAAACTCGCGCCGGCTGATGCGCCCCTGGCGGAGCTGCTCCTGCATTTCGGGGACGGCTGGGTGGATTCGATCCGTGCGCTTGGCCATCTGGTGACTCCTTTCGGTGGAACCTGTATCGCAGATGCAGCGCGCTTGCGCCGCAGCTGAGGCAAAAGGCGCGGGCAGCCGGTCGGGGTTGCCCCAGGCCGAGCGGGCCGGATATTCGAACCAGTGCCGACGTGGCAGATCAAGATATTGCTATGCGGTGAAAAATAGTATATCATGTGGTTGCGGATATTGCAATATATGTTGTGAATATTGCAACTCGCTCCCTGCCGGGCCGGGTTACACTAGATAAGCGGCTTGTGTTGTTTGTGCCGGAATCAGGATTACACTCCATCCCGTGTAAAGACGTTTGCCACCAGCTGTCGGTCGTCGCAGGGCGCGCGTGTGCCCAGCAGCGGGAGATGCCTATGGGCGCGTACGACGAGCAAACAATCCATACACTCAGCGGCATCGACGACGCGGAGCTTGTGCCAGCCGAGCGCGCCGGATCGTCGGGCTTGCGGCGCGATATCGATCTGCTGCAGGCACTGGCCGGCGACGAAGCGCTGCAGCGCGGCGGGCTGGGCGTGGTGCGCCTGGCCGAGCTGGTGCAGCGCGAAAAAAGCCAGGTGTCGCGCGCACTGCGGGCGCTTGAGAAAGTTGGCCTGGTCGAGCGCGACCCGGTCACGCGCGAGTACCGCCTGGGCTGGCAGCTCTTTGGCCTGGCCGCGCGCGTTGGCGACATGCGGCTGCTGCAATCCGCGCCGCCAATCATGCGCGCGCTGGTCGATGAGCTTGGCGAAAGTGTGCATCTGTGCGTGCTGCAGGCCAACCAGGTGCTGACGGTGCTGACCGAAGCGCCGGTGCATGCGTTTCGCGCCACGGGCTGGGTGGGCCGCACCTTCCCAGCCTACTGCAGCTCGTCGGGCCGCGCGCTGCTGATCGACTATACGCTCGACGAGCTGGCGCGGCGCTTTCTGCACACTACTTTCGAGCCCTACGGCCCGGTGCAGCTTGTGCACTCGGTTGCCGATCTTTTCCAGCAGGTGCAGATCGCGCGACGCGCTGGCTACGCTGCCGTCTGCGAAGAGTTTGAAGCCGAGCTGGTTGGCGTTTCCGCGCCAGTGCGCGATTTTCGTGGGCGCATCGTCGCGTCGCTCAATATCAGCGCGCCCAAGTTCCGCCTCCACGATAAGCTCGATCTTGCTGGCCGCGCCGCCGCCAGCTATGCCGCCCAGATCTCGGCGCGCATGGGCTCCGTGCGCGCGGCGGACATATAGGCTTCAGCGAAGCACACGTCATGTGAGCCACAGAGCGCGCCGAGGGCACTGAGTTTTGCTCGGTGATCTCGGTGTTCTCTGTGGCTCAATCGTTTGGCCCTCATCTCTAGCTGTCTTGCTAAGTGTACGTGCCCGCCGCGCAGATTGTATTTATGCCTTCAGGCGCGCCATCTTCGGGTCGAACAGCGGCTCTTCGCGCACGGTCGCAACCTGCCGCTCGCCAAAGTATTCAATCTCGACCTTGCTGCCCGGCTCGGCCAGCGCAATCGGCAGGTAGCCGTAGGCGATGAACTGGCCGACGCTGTAGCCGTAGTTCGCGCTGGAAACGTAGCCAATCGCCTTTTCGCCGCCCGGCGCGAAGATCGGCTCCTTGCCGAGCAGCACGCCCGGCTCATCCAGCGTCATGCAGCAGAGCTTGCGGGTCTGGCCGGCTTCTTTCGCGCGCAGGAGCGCGTCGCGGCCCAGGAAATCGCCCTTGTCGAGCCGCACCGCCCAGCCGATGCCGGCCTCAAATGGGTTGTAGTCGGTGTGGATGTCGGCGCCCCACAGGCGGTAGCCCTTCTCCAGGCGCAGCGAGTCGAACGCACCGCTGCCGGCCGCCACAATGCCATGCGGCTGGCCTGCTTCCCACAGCACATCCCACAGCCGCAGCGCATACTCGGTGGGCGTGTACAGCTCCCAGCCCAGCTCGCCCGCATAAGAAACGCGCAGCGCAAACACCGGCGCGTTGTCGACCGTGATCTGCCTGGTGCTGTAATATGGGAAGGCCGCGTTCGAGACATCTTCCTCGGCCACGCTTTGCAGCACTTCGCGCGCTTTCGGCCCCCACAGGCCAATCGTCGCCCAGCCCGACGACACATCCGTCACCGTCACCGAGCCATCGGCGGGCGCATTCGAGCGCACCCAGGCCAGGTCGTGCGGCAGGATGCCGCCGCCAGTGATGATCCAGAAGCGATCGACGGCGCGGCGCACCACCGTCACGTCCATCACGATCCCGCCGCGCTCGTTCAGCATGGCCGTGTAGATGATCTTGCCAACCGGGCGGTCGATCTGGTTGGCGGCCAGCCAGTTCAGGTATTGGAGCGCGCCCGGCCCAGCCACCTCGATAATCGCCAGCGCAGCGAGATTGAACATGCCCACGCCATCGCGCACCGCCAGGTGCTCGGCGCCCTGAATGCGCGACCAGAACTGCCCGCCCCAGCCTTCGCGCCCTGGCACGCGATCGTCGTAGCTTTCGAGCAGGCGCGAATTGGCTTCGTGCCACTGCGCCACTTCCCAGCCGCCGCCCTGGAAGAAATAGGCGTTCTGCGCGACCAGGCGCGGGTGGAACGGGCTGAGCCGCACGTTGCGCGGCCGCTCAATCGGCTGCATGGGGTGAATAATGTCGTAGACTTCGCGATAGTTCTGGGCGCAGCGCTCGGCCACGTAGGCGCGGCTGGTCTGGTGCGGCTGGAAGCGCGTGATATCGGCTTCGCGCAGGTCCATGCTGGGCGTGCCCTCGGTCATCCATTCGGCGATGGCGCGGCCCGCGCCGCCCGCATGCGTGAGCCACAGGCCAACGCACGACCACAGGC
>LJCR01000067.1 GCA_001399705.1 Kouleothrix aurantiaca | reverse complement strand
GCCCAGCGCCTTGCCGCGCTGGGGCGGCTCGCCGGCGGGCTGGCGCATGAGATTCGTAACCCGCTCGGCATCATGCGGGCAGCAGCGCAGATGTTGCAGCGCGAGCTGGCCGATCAGGCGACCCTGAGTGAGTACACCCAGGTGATCCAGAGCGAGGTCGATCGAGTGGACCGGCTGATTGAGCAACTGCTGGCCTATGCGCGGCCAGCGCCGATGCAGCGTGGGCCAGTCGACATCGCCGAGCTGATCGAGCGGACCGTGACGTTGACGCGCGCCTATGCAGCGCAGCACGGGGTCTCCCTCAGCGCGGATGTGGATGGCACGCTGCCGCCCCTCGAAGGCGACGCGGAGCTGCTGCACCAGGCGCTCATAAACTTGCTGCTGAACGGTATCAACGCGACGAAGGAGGGCGGCGAGGTGCACGTGCGCGCGAGCGTACAAGGAGCTGAATCGGCGACGTCGTTCGTCGTCCTCGCCGTTCACGATACTGGGCGGGGCATTGCCGCTGATGATCTCCCTCACGTCTTTGATCCATTCTTTACCACGCGTGTCGATGGCACCGGGCTGGGCTTGAGCATTGTGCAGCAAATCGTCCAGGAACATCAAGGAACCGTTGATGTCCACAGCACGCCAGGTGCAGGGACACGCTTCACCGTGCGCCTGCCGGTGTTGCGTCGTTCTGCCGACCCCGTTCCCGCACAATCTGGCAGGACGCCAGTCGCACAGTCGTGATTTGCTGGAACATCTGCGCTACCTCCGGCGTCCAGAACGTGAACTGGCGTCCCGGTGCTCGTTCACATGCTCTGGCTCAGCTGAGAGGAGGGATGGCATGTTCCAGGTTGCTTTCCAACAGTTATGGCTGCGTTATGCGACCGTCGCCTTGCTCCTGCTGCTTGCCGCGTGCGGTACGGCCGAGACGGGTCGTTCGCCTGGTGCGCCGGCTGCACAACCGACCAGCGGACCGGGTGCGACGGTCGCGCCGACCGTAGCGGCGCAACCGACCACAGCGCCAACGCAGGGCAGTGACGGCAGTGCAAATGAACCAGCCAGCACGACCACCGTGGTCACGAGTCATGGTGAGCCAGTGAACGACCAGGAGAGCCTGCTCGACGCATTGCGCAAGGCCGGGGCGAACGTCCAGCTCGGCGCTACGGTCGAGCAGCCCTTTCTGAGCGTGAGTGGCACGCTGCTCACGGTCAATGGCGCGGACGTGCAGGTATTCGAATACGAGAACGAAGCTGCCGCGCAGGCAGACGTCGCGAAGCTCGCCGACACGTTTGCCGGGCGCGGAACCACCATGATCAGCTGGGTGGCTTCTCCGCATGCGTACCACAGCGGGCGCGTGATCGCGCTCTACGTGGGTGATGATGCCGCGACGCTGAAGCTGCTCGAGGGCGTCCTGGGTACGCCGGTCGCGGAACTGGACCTGCCAGCTCGTCCGTCGACAACCGTTTCGCCAGGCGCAACGGCGGAAGCCAGCGCTGGCGATCGGCAGGTGACGGATCTCAAAAGTTTGACCGATGCGCTGCGGGCTGCTGGACTGGATGTGAAGAATGCGGGCGAGGTCGAGCAGCCGTTCTTCGACGTGACCGGATCGGCGCTGAAGGTCAACGCCGCGGACGTCCAGGTCTTCGAGTTTGCTGACACGGCGGCAGCGAAAGACGCTGTGGGGCAGCTTGGACCAGACGGCAACCCACCGACGATGATGATCGACTGGGTCGCGCCGCCGCACTTCTACCAGGCCGGGCGGATCGTCGCGCTGTATGCCGGTGAGGACCAGGCGATTACTGACGCGCTGACGCAGTCGATGGGCGCGCAGGTAGCCGGGCGGTAGCTAACCCCGCACAATGCCGAGCGGCCCCCATCGCGCGATGGAGCCGCTTTTGCACGCCGGCGATCTCAGCCTGCGCCTGTTCGCCTGGCATCGGCCCGATCATTTTGGAGCACGGCGGCTGCCTTGTCGCAGCCGCCCGCCCAGCACGAGCAGCAAGCCGATCGCTCCCGCAAGGAACAGGGCGATGCGTACATCTCGTCGGTTAACGGTGGAGGAGATGGCCGCGTCCTTCGTCTTTTCCAGCTCCACCACCCCACGGTCGCCCTCCACGGTGATCTCCTGCCTACGGGCGATCCGCCCGGTCGCGCTGCCGGCGCCCACTATCGTAGGCTTGCTGATCACAAATCGGCTTTTCGGTATGGCCGGCATGCGCGACAGGCTGATGCGCAGATTCTGCTCCGGCACATCATATGTCATGGACCTGGTCAGGAAGCTCAGCGCCACCTTCATGAGCTCGATCGTGATCCATTCACCCGCGCAGCGATGATCTTGCTGATGCTCGCCGCCTCCCTGGGGAATAAACGCAAAGGGGCTCTCATCCCAGTGGCGGAAGCGTTCTGGCCGAAACGCTTCCGGCTGCTCCCACAACCGTGCATCCTGGTTGGTGCCGTACAGGTCCAGGATGACTTTTCTCCGCTTGGGGAAGTGGTAGCCTTGCCAGTCGAACGCTTGCCGCACGCGGGCCACAACGAAGGGGAAAAACGGGTAAAACCGGCGGACCTCCTGCACAAACAGCTCACAGTGATCACACCCACGGCTCAAGTTGCTTGCCTCAAAAGTGCTCGCTGCCTGTGACGGTGATCCGTGGGTAGCACACCATCACAGCGCAGCCAGTAGAGACAGCTCCGCTACGCCGCCATCCCGGCCATCCGGCGGCAAGAATCCGCGCAGCGGCGGCACTCCTCAGCGCACGCGCGCATCTGCGCGTCGTCGCCGAATTGGTCGCAGTCCTGTGCGCAGCGCTCGCAGATCTCGGCGCAGACCCCGCACGTCCGCGTGTGCAGCTCTGAGCCGCGCAGCATGAAGTTCGCGCTGGTCTGACAGATCTCGGCGCAGTCGAGCAGCGTGGTGATGTGGCGCGCCTCCGCGTGTCGTCCGCCCATCTGCAGGCAATACTGGACGGTCGTCAGGCAGACGCTGTGGCAGGTCAGGCACTCCTGAATACACTGCTGCATCTCGCTGCTCATATGGCCCGCGGTCTGAGTCATGACATTCCCTCCTTTTTATCCAACAGCTCTGCGCGAGCTGAAGCTCATCGTCCAAAGCCGATTGCCAGGTCTCCTCGCACGCTGCCCACGTTCGACGTGCTGTGCTGGCGTACGACCGTCGTCGCACATGGCGTGCCATCCCGCATCGGCTCAGACCGTGCAGGCAGTGGTATTGCGCAGTGACGAGCCGTAGCCTGCCTTCAGCCAACCTAGCGGTTGAAACCATTCGGAAGCGGCGCTGTCACACGAAATCAGGGTGCGGTTGTGTGAAATGGCCCATTGGTGTAGGAAAAGACACAGCTTCCAGGCGTGGGATTGGCAGCCCGTCCACATGAGCCGGCGCACGTTGTTCGCGCAGTGCCGACGTGGTACGATGCACAGCGATACAGCCGTGTACGAGGGAGCCAATGACACGGACCATCCTGATCGTCGATGACGAGCCGAACATGCGCTGGGTGCTCGGTCGCGCGCTCGAGCAGGCCGGCTACACAGTGTATGGTGCTGAGAACGGCGGCGACTGTCTGGGAATGCTGGGGCGCGAGGGCGTTGACCTGGTGCTACTCGATCTCAAGCTCAAGGGCGAAGATGGACTCACCTTGTTACGCCGCATCCGCGAACGCCGGCCTGAAGTGGTCGTCATCATCCTGACCGCCTATGGAACCGTACCAACCGCCGTGGAGGCGATGCAACTGGGCGCGGCCGACTTTCTGCGCAAGCCCTTCGATGTTGAGGAAGTGATCTTCAAGATCGCGCGCGCGTTGGAGCGTCGCGCAATGCAACAGGAGATCGCGCGGCTGAGGATCGTACAACGCACGACTCCTGCGTTTGAGGCGCTCATTGGTGTTGATGCGTCCTGGCAGCAGCTGGTTACACAGGCGCAACAAGCCGCGTTGACCGACCATCATGTGGTACTGGTTGGCGAATCGGGCAGTGGGCGGAGCTCGCTTGCGCGCGCGATGCATGTCGCAAGCCTGCGCGCTGAGGCGCCGCTGATCGAGTTGGACCTGGGGATCTACCAGGGCGCTGCTCAAGAGGTGGTCCTCTTCGGCAAGACCGAAAACGGGGGCGCGTGGGCGGAGGCCGGCAGTGGATCGCTCGTGATACGAGGTGTCGTGGATGCACCGGCGGTGCTTGAGCAGCTCGCCGAACGGCTCGCAGCACAGGAGAACCGCGCCGGGCCGCGATTGTTCGCCATCGCTCCCACCGGCAGTGGATTACCCGCCGCATTCGAGAGGCTCATTCCAGTGCGGCTGTTCGTGCCGCCACTACGCGAGCGGCGGGCCGATGTGCTCCTGCTGGCGCGCGCCTTTGCCGGCGATCGGCAGATTACGCCGCTGGCGGCACAGGTGCTGGAGCACTACGAGTGGCCAGGGAACGTGACCGAGTTGCGTGGAATGGTGGAACGGGCGGCCCGCCTCGCCGGATCTGGTCCGATTGACGTAGTGCACCTGCCCGATCAGGTGCAACAGAGATCCGAACCGGCGGCGCGCAGTCCCATGGAGCTGCCGCCGGAGGGGGTGCATCTGGAGCAGGTAGAACAGGCACTGATCCGCCAGGCGCTTGAGCGTGTGCGGGGCAACAAGAGCAAGGCAGCTGAACTGCTCGGGTTAACCCGTCACACGCTGCTTTATCGTATGGAGAAGTACGGCATAAGCGCCTCGGAGCCAATGTGAGTGCGCGAGGGCATGCACAGTACGCCGGAACAATTCCCTCGATCGAGGCCGAGGCAGGAGTCGCTGGATCTACGGCTGCGACACCTTAGGCTGCTCATCCTGCCTGCTCCGCTGCAATGCGCTGCGCTGCTCGTGCTGCTTGCGCCAGCCATACGGGGTCAGGCCGCGCGGCTTGTACATATTCAGCCACAAGTTGATGAGCAATACCACCATGCCGCCAACCGAGTGGACCAGGGTGCTCCCCAGGGCGCGCAGCCCCTCGTCGGAGGTTGCCGGATCTGCTGCTCTGTCTGCAAAGTAGCTGATTGTCCGCGTTTCCGCCAGCAGGACGACCGTGGCAAACACGGTCAGCAGGAGTGAAATCACCGTCCAGTAGTGCCGGAACAGGCCCCACTTAGTCCCCAATGACATCACCAGCCCGGTCAGCAGAGTGGCCAAGGCCAACGGGACGATCACGAACGAAGCGGTCCACTCCATCGCCAGATAGGCGGCACGCAACGTTTGAGCATCCTGGCCTCTCGCAACGGCAACGTCCAGCGCGATATAGGCGGCGACTGCGCCAATCCAGCCGACCGATGACGTGAGATGCACAGTGAGCGCGAACTTGCGCAGGCCGGGTGGCATGATCATAGCTCGCCACCCTCAGACGCTGCGTGGCCACCAAAGTCAGCACCGGGCGGTGTGTCGTCTTCTATGACTATGACGCTGGAGGGTGGTGTCTGGCCACCAGAGCCACTGGAGGGGAGGTGGCGACCAGGACCGTGTTCACCACCAACGCCAGTGAACACGATGATGCCGGCCAGCAGAGCCAGGACGATGACGACGATTGCAAACACCTTCACCCAGCGTGGTGTGCCGGGCCCTACGCCGGTGTCGTTGCCTTTCTCGCGGTAGGGTGGCAAGTCAGCCATGTGCGTGTCCTCCTCTGTCGCGCGTGGTTGTCAAGGTGATCGTGATGGAGATAGTATGTCTCTGTCAAATCTAAAGTGCCTCGATACCGCCGTCAGGTATACCGGGCTGATGCCGAAGCTGTGGAACGAGACGATCGAGGCGTAGCGCCGCCTCGAATATCCTCTTCTCCAATGTCCTCAACCCCGTTCCGATTTCGATAGTACGCCCCCTGAGCCGAGCAGCGTCGGACTCTCCGTACCCTTGGTGAGCTTGGCCGCGGCGACGAACACGACGCCCCAGGCAATGGCCGCAAGCGCCCAGACCAGGCCGAGACTGGAGGAGACGTTCGGGAACAGCAGCGAGGTGAGCCCGAGCAGGGCTGGGAGCAGGCCGGCGACCCACGCCGTGAGCCTCCAGCCCTCAGGCCGCAAGCTCGCCAGCAGGCCCACCCCAATGATGGTGAAGCTGAAGGCGGCCATGAAACCGTAGTGGCCGAGGGCGGCATGGTCGTCGGGGACGCTCCGTTGCAGGCCGATGTTCGTGGACGCGAACACGAGCAGCGGCACCGCTGCGATGATGACCAGTGCCAGCATCACCCAGTTGACTCGCGAAACACTGAACGAACGGAAGAAATCACGTCCGCTCGGGTGAAGCAGTGCGACAATGACCGTCAGCAAGGCGACCGACATCCTCTCTGCAGAGCGTATTACGCCCGCGTCTGTCGAGAGGACAGCGGCCAGCAGCAGCCCGACCCAGGGAATCAGCGCCATCAACATACTGGCGACGTTCTTCGTGGGCCGCCGGAGCTGGGCGAGCATCCCGAGGACGGCCACCCCGAAGAGAAACCCGTACGTGAGGTCGTGGACGCGGTGGCTTGGCTGGGTGCCGTGCGCCATGCCCATGAAGCCGGGCTGCAATATCATCAGGAAAACCATCAGTCCGATGACCCCAGCCCATCCAAGGGTGAGCAGCACGAAGACTGCGAAGATCGGCGAAGTGCGAAGCGAGTGCATCATTTCGCGAAGCAAGTGCATCATTATCAAACCTCCTGACTGCTTAGTGACTGCGTCCTTTAAGACCGGTTTCTGAACTGTCGAGCGAGAACGGGTGTTCGAGATCGCTCGCTGCATCTACGGCACGAGCACCGGCGCCTGCTCCTGTTTACCCCACCCGTACCGGGTCATGCCCTGCGGCTTGTACACATTCAGCACCAGGATCATGAGCAACACTACCGTGCCACCACCGGAGTGGACCAGTGTGCTCCCAGCGCGCAGTGATCGTAGCTATGGGCTGGAGGGCGGTGTAGCGCCCCCAGGTACGTGGGGCCCAGGGCCGAACTGACTAGGGTCGTGGCCACCACCGAAAACGCCAGTGAGCATCAAGACGACCAGCAGGATCAGAACGGCGATGACGATGATCAGAGACACCTTCACCCAGCGTGGCATGCCGGGCTTCGATCTGCGGCCAGGCCCTACGCTGGTGTCATCGCCGGTGTCGCCGCCGTTGTCGGGCTCGGCGGACAAGTCAGCCATGTGTGTGTCCCCCTCTGCTTGATTCGAAATTGGTGACGCCTTGGCAGGTGCTGAACGACTCATGGACGACGACCACATGCGTTCCTTCCGTAGAGCCCCCTGCGTTGACGCTCGCATCTAGTATAGGTGGCAGCAGTCCGTTGCACATGACCCCTGGAAGGCAGAGGAGACAAGAAAAGGGCTATTTTTACCAGACGGTTCGCGATACCAGAGGGAGTGAGAGGAAGATGCTAACCACGTCGCCTGGAGCGAAGCAGCCAGCCACAGACGACGCCATCGACTTCAGATCTCGGATGCACAAACGTGTCGAGCGCGGCGTTCATTTCTGTTCGGCCATATCGGCTAGACGAACAGTACGCGCACATCGCTCATGAAGAAGAAGCCCACCAGCACTGCCAGCGCCAGGTACTGCCAGCGGCGCGGGTGTTGGAGCCGCCACAGCCGGCGGAGCGTGGCGACGATGGCGATGGTCGCGATCACGTCCACGGTCAACAGGATGCCGAGCGCAGCGCCCGTGGCGATCCCCCAGAGCGGGAGCACGAACGGCAGCACGATGTAGCGTGACACTCCCACCCCTCAATGGGGCGGGCTTCTGGCGGCGTTAGCGCCGCGCAGCAACAGAGCGCGAGGCCCTGGCCCATGTCCGGGGCGCTACGACATGACAGGCATGCCGATACGTGGTCTTAGCAACCTGGACGCGCCCATAGCCGCCGAACACCGCCCGCGAGCAGATGTTCGCCGCGCCATTGGCATCCCGGTTGACACTCGCGCCACAGCCAGAGCAGCGATAGACGCGCCCTCGTGGTGCGCAGGTGTAAACATGCCCGCACACCGAACATGTCCGAGTCGAGTAGTCTTCGGGCAGGTGGCCGGTCGTGCAGCCGAACCGCCGCGCCTTATAGCGAACATAGCGCTCGAACTGGCCGCGCGCCCACTGCGACAGCTTTTGGTTGGTCTTGCGGCCCTTGTCCATGCCGTTGGCGATCTCGCGCACGTCGCCGATCGCCAGTTTTGTCACGCCTTGCGCTCTCGCGAAGTCGGCCAGGCGCTTGCTCGCAATGTGGAGGATGTGGCGCTGCTGGCGATAGAACTTGGCCGAGGCTTGCGCCTTGCGCCGCTTGAGCCGCTTCCACCGCAGGCTGCCCTTGCGGCAGCCTGCGAGCTTGGCCGTGAGTGTACTGTGTCGTTTGTTGCGCAGCCGCTTGAGCGAGCGCAGGTAGCGCCCGTTCAGCACAAGCGCATCGCCTCGCTCGGTTACGACCGCCGCCACGTTGATTTCGCCCAGATCGACCCCGGCATGCAGGCCGTCGGCGC